>JAIVIG010000253.1 GCA_020200675.1 Actinomycetota bacterium | reverse complement strand
CCCGCCGTAACGCTCCCGCCGGGGGAGTTTATGTAGATGTTTATGTCCTGGTCCGGGTCCTCGCTCTCGAGGTGCAGAAGCTGCGCCATGATCGCGTTAGCAACCTGGTCGTCGACCGGGGTGCCGAGGAATATGATGCGGTCCTTGAGGAGCCGCGAGTAGATGTCCATCGCCCGCTCCCCGCGCGGGCTCTGCTCGATTACGTAAGGTATGACCGCCTGTGGATCAAAGTTCATGCTAGGTTATTCCTTTCCTTCATCTTTCTCAATCTCTGCCGAACTCTCGCCGGCCTGAACGGAAGCCTCGATCCGCGCCTCACCGGCGACGGGCTCGGTCTCCTCCGTGCCCGGCACGTCCTCTCCGCCCTCGTCAGTGTCGCCGGCACCGCCATCGGTCTCCTCTGTTTCCTCTTCTTCCTCGGGCATCGGGACGGGGACGGCGTTCTCGGCGAGGAAGTCCAGCGCCTTCGCTCTGGCCATCTCTTCCTCCAGGAGCTGGTAGGTCCCGTTCCTGCGCATGACGTCGGCGATCTGCTGGGGCGAGCGATCCGAGTCCTCGGCGAGATGCTCTATCTGGTGCATTACGTCGTGCTCGTCGGCCGTTATATCCTCGGCGCTCACAACCGCGTCCAGGACGAGTTCCTTTTTGACCGTGTCGGCCGCGTCGTCGCGCACCCGCCCCTTGACGTCTTCGCGGCCGGAACCGGCGAGCTGGTAGTACTGCTCCGGCTCGAGACCCTGGGCCCGGATGGTCCGCTCGAACGAGTCGACCATCTCGTCGGCCTTCTCGTCGACCATGACCTCAGGCACCTTGACCTCGGTCCCTTCGGTGACGAGATCCAACACCCGCCCCCGAAACTCGGCCTCGACCTGCTGCTCCAGTGACTCTTCGAGCTCCTCACGCACCGCGCCGCGGAACTCGTCCAGCGTCTCGAACTCGCTCGCCTCCTTGGCGAACTCGTCGTCCAGAGGCGGCAGATCCCTCGCCTTGACCTCCTTCAGATGCACGTTGAAGAGCACCGCCTGACCCCGGAGCGACTCCTCCTGGTAATCCGCCGGAAACGTCACCGCGAAGCGCTTTCGCTCCCCGGCGCTCATCCCGACGACGTTCTGCTCGAAGTCCGGGAGCAACTCGCCGCCCCCGACCTCCATCATATAGTCCTCGGCCTCGGCGCCCTCCACGGGCGTTCCGGTCATCCCCTCGCCCTTGAAGTCTATGATGACGAAGTCGCCCTCCTGGACCGGCCGGTCCTCGACCGCCGCCAGCGTCGCGAACTGCCCCCGGAACTCCTCAAGCCGCTCGTCGACTTGTTCCTCGGCGACCTCGACCTCGCGCTTCGGGACCTCGACGCCCCTGTACTCTCCCAGGGTCGCCTCGGGCCGCACCTCGACCGTCGCGGAGAACTTGAAGCCCTCCTGCTCGTCCAGAGGATCGTCGAAGTGGATCTCCGGCCGGTCTATCGGCCTCAGGTTGCTCTCGACCACCGCCGACGAGTACCAGTTCGGCAAGCTGTCCTGTAGGGCTTCCATGTACAGGTAGTCGCGCCCGACGCGGTTCTCGATCACACGCCGCGGCGCCTTGCCGGGTCTGAAGCCCGGTACCCTGACCTGCTTCCTCAGCTCGCGGACCTTGGCCTCGACGCCCTTCCTGACCTCCTCGGCCGGAACCTCGACGTCGAGCCTGACCTTGTTGTCTTCGAGCTTAGTAACGTTCGCCGTCATACCCGAAGGCACTAGATCCTAAATCTAGCGTGTCTACCATTCCACCACTCTCGCTCATAAGATCTGGCCAGGATTATAACAGCCGCATAACAACCGCCCCGCCCACGCCTACCCCCGTGCGCTAAGGGCGTAAGGTATCCTTTCAGAGGACTCGGACCGTGGCGCGAGTACCGGATCGTCGCCGCGGAGGGTGACCGACGGGGCTCGAACCCGCGACCTTCGGGACCACAACCCGATGCTCTGCCAACTGAGCTACGATCACCAAGCGATATTGCAATTCTACCAGCCAGCACCCGGCGTGCAAAAGCTTGGTACCACACGCGGCCGATCGATGGCGCCACTACCCCGACTCGGCCGCGACCACTCGAAGGAAGCCCCGACACGCGTAGTTTTGGCCTGGTACCGCTGCGCGACCGGATGCCTCCTCAACACCGGAACGCGTGGGCCAAAGCTTTGCCAAACCGTACGTCGGATTCTTCTCCTCATGTCCAAAGACTCCGGTAGGCGTCACGGCTATAGTGGATTCACTCTGCTTCCCATCCCCCGGCGAGCTCTTCTCCTTTCCCACTGCTCACCTTCGCCGGGGGATCTCTTCGTCACTTTGGGGCCCGTAGCGTGCCCGGCTTCCGCGGGGTTTGCGCGGTGGAATCATGAGACAGATGATATAGGAGCAGGCGCACCCTCAACGCGGCGTTAGCCGGAGCCGCGATCGGGGCTCACCCTCTCTCCCCCGGACGGCCTATCCTTCCGGTCTGCGAGCATCCGCATCATCCGCCCGTCGGCGTCGAGCAGGCCGCCCAGCCTTTGTAGCCTCTCGTCCACCGCCTCCGGGACGCCGCTTCCGCCCACCCTTACGGTCTGTTCGCCCAGTTCGCTCAGGAGCCATCCGACGGCCTCGGCGTCGAGATGTTCGGCCGCGAGTAGCGTCCTGAGCTCGCCGAGGTTCTCGGCGATAGGCGCGAGGCCCGGATCGCCGGTCGCTTCGAGCTTGCGTCGCCAGCCCTCCACCTCCTCGATCGCCTTCTCCACCGAGGCCCGGTAGACGCGGCCCCGGAAGAGCTCGAGGACGCCGCTTAGATCTCCTACGGTGATGCGCTCTTCCTCCGCCACTTCTCTTCTCCCTCGTCCCTTCGGTGGTGATCCCGCCGGATATTCGCCGGTTCTCGCGGCGCCGCCCGTACCGAGATCCCTACTCTAACGGCTTGCCATCACCGGTGGATGCTACTACGCTCCGCTTCCGAACGCTGCGCGTCCTGCGTTGCCTCCCGGCAGCGTCGAGAAACGCTTGCGGATACGACGTTCCCGACCGAAAGGCCAGATCACAGTGGCAGAGAACGACATCGGCACCGCCCTCGACCGTACCACGAGGTCCCTGCGAGACGGCATCCGGCAGCTAGGTATAGAGGCAGCGCTCCCGGTGATCGAAGGCTGGGAAGAGAGGCTGTCGTCTCTGGACAGCCCGGAGCTTGCAGCCGTAGCCGAGAACCTCGCCGCTCTGAGGAGCCATCTGTCGGCAGACGACTTCGATCCAAACGCCGTGGGGCGGCTTCTAATAACCCTGGGCAAGCAGGTGCAGGTGGTAGCCAACGGGCCCGCGGGGACGCAGGCAGGCATGGAAAAGCTCACACGGTTGAGCATAATGCTCGCACGCGAGGGAGAGTCGCTCTCCGGTCGATAGATACTGCTCACATAAAGTATATTAAGGATCTACCAGTAAAAAAGAGTGTGCTGCACGCGGTTGTGTCCCTAAACGATACTGTTGGTTTATTCATCAGCGACGCTGCATACTCCACGGAAGGTAGAGTCAAATAGCCTTCTGGAGAACAGAGTTATGTCGATGCGCCCACAACCGATCGGT
>JAIVIG010000252.1 GCA_020200675.1 Actinomycetota bacterium | reverse complement strand
ACCTGGGGGTTGCCAGGATCGACCACGGCGTCAGGTGCGTGGAAGACCCTGGGCTGGTACGGAGACTTAGGGAGGAACAGGTACCGCTTACCGTCTGCCCGCTCTCCAACGTGAGGCTGCGCGTCGTCGACTCCATGAAAGAGCACCCCGTAAAGCGGATGCTAGGCGAGGGGTTGTGCGTGACGGTGAACTCCGATGACCCGGCCTACTTCGGTGGCTACGTGGCCGACAACTTCTCTGCCCTGAGGGACGGACTAGGCTTCTCTCGCGAAGAACTCTGCGCGTTGGCAGAGAACTCCTTCAGGGCCTCGTTTCTGGGCGAGGGCACAAAGAACAGACTGCTAGAGGAACTCGAGTGCTGCTTGGGGATGTAACGCAACTAGCGCTCCTTCTCATCCACTCATAACCTCTCGACCTTATCTTCCTTCCATGCTGTATCGGGGCGCAGCCACAAGCTCACATGTCCTTCCCCGTCTCTAAAGTGTTACGAAATGCGTTACGTAAGGAGTCCTCTCGAACACGCGAGAAAGCGGAGACGGGCCGCTACCGCCTTCTCGTGGGTCTGCGCAAGGGAATCACAGCATCAGCTCCCAGGTCTGGCCTACCAGATCATGCCCAAAGCTATGGTGCGGCTCCTCATGGACGAGCCGGAAGCCCATCCCTTCGTAGATGCGGAGGGCTGAGTTCAGCACGTCATTCGTCCACAACGTGATCTTTAGGTAGCCGGCCTGCCGGGCGAAGCGGATGCACTCTTCCACCAGGCGGCTGCCGATGCCCAGCCCGCGCGCTTCCGGCTCGACGAGGAGAAGTCGCAGCTTGGCGATCTCCTCCGACTCCCTGACGAGGAACACACAACCAACGATCTCGCCGTCTCGCTCGGCGATAAAACAACGCTCCAGTCTCGGGTCATATTGCTGGATGAACTTCGCCACGATCTCCGCCACGAGGGCCTCGAATCGCTCATCCCAGCCGTACTCTCTGGCATATAGAACGCCGTGGCGGTGGACGACCCAGCCCATGTCGCCTGGCTGGTGGGGCCTGAGAAGGTAAGGGACCACCGGGTCGGGCCGACCGCTGAGGAGCCTCTCGATAGCTCGCATCGCTTTGACCAGGCGTTCTTGCCCTGTTATAGACATGCCACCAAGCATCGCGCCGATCTCGCTGCGCGAGCGCGCGTCGAGCGGGGCGAAGGCCTCCCGACCTCGCTCCGTAAACCGCAAGAGCCGGCGTCGGCCATCGGCTTCGGAGGGTCTCTTGTGGATCAGGCCGTCCTTCTCGAAGCCGCGTAAAATGCGGCTCAGGTAGCCCGCATCCAATCCTAGCTCCTCACCGAGTTCGCTCGCCGTGGTCTCCTCCCGGTGAGCAAGCTCGTAGAGGACACGTACCTCGGTCAGGGAGAAAGGACTCTCCAGGTACCCTTCCCGCAACACGCCGATCTGCCGGGTCCAGAACCGGTTGAAGTGCCGTACATCTCCTACGCGTCGATCGAAATCGTCCTCGGACTTCGGCATAACCCCCAGTCCACAAGCTTGCAAATATGTGCTACTGTCAACTAATTATTTGACTTTGTCAAGATACTAGCATTATACAGCCTGCGATGTAAGAAGGTGCCCGGATGTGGGCTGCCGCGGGTGGGAGAGGCGCCGGCAGGGGTTCGACTTCTCGCCACCTCGTTCGGCAGCCCCTCACTGTCTACGTCGATCGCCATGTCCCTCATCTCTACTCTTCAGCCAGGGCAGCGACGAGTTCGCAGCAGAAGTCAGGGATGTCCGGGACCACGCGGCCCCAGACCAGGTGAGAGATGATCGAGAAACGTTGAAGTCTTCTCGTAAGGAGACCTAACCTCGTCCCCAAACTACC
>JAIVIG010000251.1:2222-6060 GCA_020200675.1 Actinomycetota bacterium | reverse complement strand
ATCCCGCTCTGACCCGTGCTCAGGCAAGGTCCATCGTAACCTTCTGGCAGCAGTACCTCCGTCCCTCGATCGAGCTCGAAGCCTCGCTGAACCGGCCAGTATCGCCGCCCGCCACGGACTAATTATCGGGCCAGCGATCCTGTACTAAAGTACAGGTCGAAATCTGGTCTTGCGTACCAGCCCAAAACCGGTCCTACTGACGATTTCGCGCGCCTCCTCGCCGGATACATTCACCTTAAGACAAAGGAAGGGCGCTCCGGCCCCACGAACCCAAGAGGAGGAATGAGTGGAAGACGCACAGATTAGCCACGTCCAGGGCGAGCACGTCTCCTTCAAGCGTTTGTTGTGGGCGGGACCGCTAGCGGCTGTCTCGGCGGCCGTCGCCAACGCCGTAGTGTACTTCGTCGCATCCGCGCTGGGGACGATGCCGCAAGACTTCGTCGTTCAGGGTTCTGGACCAATAACGCTAGCGCCGGTCGTTGTCTCTTCTTTGATCGGGGCAGCAGGAGCCGCAGTGATCTTCACGATCGTCGCTTTGCTAACGCGACGGCCGATCCGGACCTTCCGCGTCGTGGCTGCGGTGGTGCTGGCGCTGTCGTTCGCGACACCGCTCACCATCCCCGGTGCGCCGCTCTCGATGATCCTGACGCTGGAGCTTATGCACGTGGTCGCCGCGGTGATCATCGTCGGCATGCTTACGACGCTCGCCCGCGTAAAATAGTACCGGTCGAAGCGTGAGCCCGGTTACGGGCTCCCTAACGAAACAAACTGAATCGGAGGCATAGACCATGACCGAATATTCTTCTCGCACAGCCCTCATAACCGGCGCCTCGCGCGGTCTCGGCCTCGCGTTATCCCGCAGGCTCGCTACAGAAGGCTGGACCCTTATCATCGACGCCCGCGGCACGGAGGCGCTCGAATCCGCCCGCGCCGAGCTGGCGGAGCTTACCCGCGTGGTCGCGATCCCCGGCGATGTGACCGACGAGGAACACCGCAGGGCACTCGCCGGCGCCGTCCACGAGGCCGGGGGCCTGGATGCGCTGGTAAACAACGCGAGCATCCTTGGGCCGAGCCCGCAGCCCGAACTGCTCGATTATCCGCTCGACGTTCTGGAGGAGGTGTACCGCGCCAACACGGTCGCGCCGCTCGCGCTCGTCCAGGCCGTCGGGGAAGATCTAAAACCCGGAGCCAGGATACTCAACGTAACCAGCGACGCCGGCGTGGAGCCCTACCCCGGATGGGGAGGATACGGCTCCAGCAAGGCCGCCCTCGAACACCTCTCCGCGATCCTCGCCGCCGAGAACCCCTCGCTGCGCGTCTACCGGGTAGACCCCGGCGACATGCAGACACAGATGCACCGGGAAGCCTTCCCCGGAGAAGACATCAGCGACCGCCCGCTCCCCGACGAAAGCGTACCCGGTCTGCTGGAACTGCTGACCGGCGACCTGCCGAGCGGGCGCTACGAAGCCCGCGCCCTCGTCCAAACCAACAAAGGATGACATGATCGTAAGACCTCTCGTCACCGAACAAAACACCAAATACGAACCTCCTCTGGGTCGTGGAACTCCGCCGTCCTACCGGCACGGCCACAGAGCCCTTCCTAAACGCAACCGCCGGCGATACGCTGCGCCTCGCGGGAGGGGCAACGGCGACGCTCCATGCCCCTTACCCATCCGGATCCACCCGGAGCGGGGGCACGCGGTTGTGGATCTCCACCCTCGACCTGTCGGAACCGCTGGACGAGTACCTGGAGCGCCACGGCTCCCCGATACGCTACGGGTACGTCCGGGAGAGCTGGCCCGCGAGCTACTACCAGACCGTCTACGCCACGGAGAAGGGCAGCGCCGAGATGCCCTCGGCCGGACGGGCGTTCACGCCCGAGTCGATCACACGCCTCGTCGCCCGGGGCGTTCAGATAGCGCCCCTGATCCTGCACACCGGCGTCGCCAGCCTCGAAGAAGACGAACCGCCCTACGAGGAGTTCTACCGCGTCCCACCCGAGACCGCCCGCCTGGTCAACGCGGCGCACGCCGCAGGCCGGCGAGTCGTCGCGGTCGGTACGACCGTCGTCAGGGCGCTCGAAACCGTCACCGACCCGGAAGGCGTCACGCATCCCGGCGAGGGCTGGACGGGCCTCGTCGTCACGCCCGAGCGCGGCATCCGGGCGGTGGACGCGATGCTGACCGGCTTACACGAGCCACGTTCGACCCACCTCGCGATGCTCGAAGCACTGGCCGAACGCGAACCGGCAACGCCGGCCCCGAACCGTCCCCCGACCCTCGCGGGAAGAGAGCACCTCGAAGTCGCCTACGCCGAAGCGCTGAGAGAAGGCTATCTCTGGCACGAGTTCACCCAGGGATGAAAGTAAACTGCGGTTTCTGAGAAGCTCGTTCTTCTGAAAATCCCCTTGTGGTCGTGTAACTGGCTTATCCACGGGGTTTCCACGGGCGAAGGAAGGCAGAATAGAGCGCGAAACTTCTTTCTCGATCGGAAGAAGCGCGTCGTAGAGGCGTCGTTGCTACGTCCACTCCTTGCCCTTGTACAGGCGGCGGAACTCTGGCAAGTCTATACTGGAGCTTAAACCTTAAGCAAGTATGCAGGGTGAGCGAGGTTCACGTTGTATCTATAGCAACGTAGTGTAAATTGCGGAAACGGGGCAGGGCACGCTCTAGCCGGACTCTCGGAGGGGGGGAGTCTTCGGGGAGCGTGCTCTGGCCCTGGGCACCCCAAAACGCTCCAGTCAGGTAAACTGGAGGCCCGGCGGCGCTTCTCCCCCCTCCGCGCCGCCGGGCCTTCCAGAAGCAGCATAAGCGCGAAAGCAGCCCCGACAGGAACCTCGCATCGACCCGGACCTGCCAGGAAACGCGGAAACGGCGTAGATCGGGCAGGCTTCTCCAAAGCTCGAGCAGACTTAACCTCCTCGTACCCCGGCGCTGGACGCAAAGCCCCTTGCTTTCACCCGAAACCGAAGAAACGGCGCCACCAGGAACGGCGCTCCTCCACGGGGCCCGTTTCGGGAGCGCTTTCGGAGGGTCTTTGTGCGGCGCTGGCCTCCGCGAGTTGCTCCCGGAGCCGCTCGACTTCGAGCTGAATCGCCTCGGCCCTCTCGCGCTCGGCGTCGGCCCTCTCCCGCTCCCGCTCCAGGCTCTCCCTCATGGTGCTCTCGGCAACCGCCGTAAGCTCGAGGCGGCCTTCCAAGCGCCCCAGCTCCCTCTGGAGGGCCTCCATCCTCAACTGCATCTCGACGGCACTCTCGGAGACTTCCAGGAACTCCTGGCGTGCCGTGAACGTACCGTTCGCGGTCCCTTTCCGGGGCGGCCTGCTCGGCAGCAGCTCGTGAATTACCCTCTGGGGAATGCGCCAGCGACCAGACTCGTCCTTCTCGCCCTCCAGCTCCCCCGTCTCGAGCATCTGCAGGATACGGCGGTTGCTTCTGCGAAGTATTCGCCCAGCTTCGGCGGTGGTATAGGTGTCTTCCTCCCGTTCCATGCGAGTATGGTACCGTAGTATCGGTACCGGAGAAAGAAGTTTTACGGCGCTTCGTGCTTAGCTTCCGCGCCGCTTCCGACAATATGTTGGGGCACGTTTACAGCCCAGCGGCCAGAGGTTGCGGAAGCGAGGATTCTTCATCACAAACACTTGAGTAGTTTCAAGGGTAAACCACTGGTTCAGTCTCATAATCTGCCGTTTAGACGAGCATCTACGCGGATCCTCGTGTACCCCTACGCCGAGCGGGGCGCTCCGTACCAGTACGGATTTCGTCGTAGCCGGCCGCAAGCGGGTGCGCTAGCCTTCATTTCGGCCCTTCCTGGCCAATACAATACGCAAAGGTAAGCGA
>JAIVIG010000251.1:0-2199 GCA_020200675.1 Actinomycetota bacterium | reverse complement strand
ACAACGAAGGTGAGCAAGAGGCGAACGAGCCCACGCGGGAGCCCGTCGAAGAGACCACGACCGAAGCGGCGGCCGAAAGCGGCGTAGTGGTGAGGGTATCGGGCACGCCCGGAACCACCTACTCGGGGACTTATGGGACCGCCACCGAGGTGCAGGCCGTGGATGATGCCACCGTGGGGAACGAGCCCACGGACTACGAGGTGGGCGCCGTAGGGGGCGCGGGCGACAGGTTAAACACTTCGTTCAGCAAAACCGAGCCCGGCGGGGAGACCCTGGAGGTAGAGATCGTTGTGGACGGTGAGTCGGTCGCTAGAGGCGAGACCTCGGCGGAGTTGGGTGTGGCGACCGCTAGCTGGACGCCGGCGGGGACGCTGAAGGAGGAGACGCTCCCCAAAGAGAGGGAAAAATAGTCCGCAATTTCTTCTTCGTCGCTCTCTCGTAGAGCTAGAAACTTTAGGCAAAGACGGTTATAGAGAAATTAGGCCGAGCCGGGCCCCGAGGCCGACTGCCTCCGTGCGGCTCGCGGCGCCGAGCTTCGCGTAGATGGAGGAGACGTGGAACTTAACGGTGTGTTCGCTTATTCGAAGGTCCCGCGCGATCATCTTGTTAGACAACCCCCGTCCCAGGAGCCCCAGAACCTCGCGCTCGCGCGCCGTCAAGGGCTCCGCGGGCTCCTCGACTGCTTCCTGTCCCCGCAGCAGCCGCCCGGTCAGGGTTCGAGGCAAGACCACGAGACCCTGAACGACCGCGACGATCGCCGCCGAAAGCTCTTCGGGCGGAGCGTCCGGCGACACCACGCCCCAGCCGCGCGGCGCAAACTCGCGCAGCAAGGGCACGGAGCGGTCGTCCTCCGAAAGGAGCAGTATCGCCTGCGTTCCCTCCTCCGCCACGGCGCGCGCCGCCTCCTCCAGGGGATCGTCCCCCGCCACCACCACGACGTCGGCCCCTGGGGGCACAAGCTCTACTACGGAGTCCGCCTCCCCCACCACGAGCACGTCCGCGCCCACCTCCGCGCTCTCGAGAATCGACCGTAGCCCCGCGCGCGAGAACGGCGTCGGGGCTACGACGAAGACCCGCGCGGGGTCGCCGTTCATGCGGCCACGCTCACGAAGAGCTCACGCGCCGCGGGCCCTCGCGCGTCCCGAGTCCCCGAAGCCCGCTTCGATCACGACGAGGAGGCCGGCCCGGGAGGCGGGACCGCCGTAGGCTACGCCGGCGATCACGAGTCCCGCCTCTTGTCCCGCCGGGTCCCGAGCCGAAGCGGGTAGCACGGCTTCTTGCACCCTCACGCCCAGACGGGGGCGCGAGCGCCGTCCCGTTCGCATACCGCCCGAAGCCCAGGCCCCGGCGGTGTTGATCGGGATCACGAGGGACAGTCCTCTGGAGACCATGGAGTTCACCCCGACCACTTCGCCGCGAGCGTTGACGAGCGGACCGCCGGAGTTTCCGGGCGCCAGGTAGGCGTCGGAATGGACGTAACGGGCGCGGCCGAAGGGCCTCCCCACGCTCCCGAGGCCGCTCACTATGCCGGCCGTCACGGCCCCGCGCCGGCCCCACGGGTGTCCGACGGCGAAGACCAGCTCTCCCACACGCAAAGCGTCCGAGTCGCCGACCGGCGGCGTGGGCAGATCCTCCGCCGGAGCGTTCCGGAGCCGGAGCATCGCCAGATCCAACCTTCGGCTGCTCCCGACCACCTCCGCGTCGAAGGAGCGGTCGTCCGTCAGGACCACCTCGAACTTTCCGCCGGAGCCCGCGACGACGTGGTGGTTCGTCATCACGGAGCCGTCCGGGGACCAGAGAAAGCCGGCCCCCGCCCCGCCGCGCGGGCCGCGGCGCGGGTTCCCCCTACGTACCTGCACTACGCCGGGCAACACAGCTTCGATCATGGCCGCCGCCTCGGCGCCGGCCGCGCCGGCTCCCTCTAGAGGGTTAACGGAGTTCATACCACCACCCCCTAACCGCGCTCGCCGACGGTCACGCGCAGGGTCTGGAGCTCGCCTCCGCGGATCACGCCCACCGGCACCTCGCGGCCAACCCGGCCACCCGTGAGGAGCGCTTGCAGCTCGTCGGTGTCCTCGACGGGCGTGGCGTCCAGCGAGACGAGGATGTCGCCGAGCAACATCCCCCCCTTCCCCGCCGGGCTGCCGTCCTCGACGCCCACGACGAGGAGGCCACCCCTCCCTTCACCCAGGCCGGCGC
>JAIVIG010000315.1 GCA_020200675.1 Actinomycetota bacterium | reverse complement strand
GGTAGAGCCGGTCGCGTCGCCGGCTTTGCCCGGATCGAAGCCCATGCCATCGTCCCGCGTGTCCAGCGCGACACGGTCGTGCATGTAGGAGAGGGTCAACGCAGTACGGTTGGCCCGGGCGTGTTTGCGGACGTTGGTCAACGCCTCCTGCGCCACCCGGAAGAGCGTAGCTTCGACCTCGGGCGGGAGCGGTCGCGGGGCGCCGGTGACGGTGGTGTGGGCGGTCACGTTGCTCGCCTCCGACCAGCGTTCGGTGAGGCGGGACAGGGCTTCGGGCAACGGGGCCTCCTCGAGCAGCTTCGGCCGGAGCGCCCACACCAATCGCCGCGCTTCGGCCAGGCTCTCCCGGGCGGTTAGGCGCGCCTGGCCGAGGTGCCATTGAGCCTGGGTAGATTGTCCGGCGGGTAGGATCGCATCCGCCGCTTCGAGGTTCATGACGATGCTGGCGAAGCCCTGGGCCAGGGTATCGTGGATCTCGTGCGCGAGGCGCTGGCGCTCGCCGATGAGGCCCGCCCGCCGGGCCTGCTCGACGAGCCTCAGGTTCTCCAGGGCCAGGGCGACCGGCGCGGTCAACGTCAGGTACGCGCGCCGGGCTCCCCTCGAGAAGCCCTGCCGTCTGCGCGAGGCCACAGTGAGCAAGCCCGCCCAGGACCCGTCGGCCGAGATCAGAGGGAGTAGGAGAACGGAGCCGTACCGGGCGCCCAATGCCGCGCGCTCGGGGGCGTGCAATTCCCCCAACCGTTGCATCGACCACGACTGCCCGCTCCGCAGGCGGTCCAGCGCCGGGATGCTCGCCGCGTCGAGACGCGCGCCGGGCGAAGGAGGTCGCGTCGTCGGCGACGCCCAGGAGCCGAGGAGCGCGAACCCCGCCGGAACGCCTTCCCGTGGCATGCCGTCGGGCCAGGTGGCCTCCCAGAGGGCCACGTTGCTCACCTCTGAGCCGGCCAGGTTTTCGCCTACCGCGGCGGCGACGGCCTTCGTGGTGTGCGCCGCGCCAACGTCCTGGCTAGTCCTGTAGAGCACCTCCCGCCCCGCCAGTACGTTCCAACCCCGCAGACCGCCCGCCAGGCCGCCCCCGATCGCCAGGACCGGGTAGAGCACCAGCTCGAGCGGGTCCAGTCCACCCCCAAAGTACAGCGCGCCGATCGCCTGGCTGAGAATCGCCGACACCAAGCCCGAGACCACGCCGGTCAGCACCCCGTGCAGGGGGCCCGTCGCCCGGACCCTGCGCGCCACCCAGGAGGCGGCCAGCACCGTGAGCGCCAGATACAGGGCGGGCATCCCGTAACGCCCGATAAAGTAGCCAAACTCCCGGGTGTCGACGCCCAATATGGAAGCCTCGCCCAAGACGGAACCCTGTTGCAAGAGAAAGACGACGGTGGCGTAGTGGTTGATCAGGAAGACCGGCAGGTAGTAGAAGAAGATCGTCACCAGCAAGCCGACCCCGATGCCCGCTGCGAGGATCAAGCGCCACTGCAAGCCGTTCGCCGTCCCGCCCTTTGAAGAGCCGCCCGCGGCCGGTTCTCCATGTCTAGGGCCAGGTGCGCGGGGTGGGAAGAGGGACCTCAGCCATCCGGCTCCCGTTCTTCTTACGGGTCCCATCTTGGCGCCACCCGCCCGGAGCGACGATCCGGCTCGGCGATGCCCTCCGGGTCAAAGCGTCGCGCCGACTCCATCCGATCTACCCCCTTGCCGAAAACCGGGTCTCTATACCTAGTTGGTGAATAATTAACAAAGCGTATCCTATCCTACAACCTCTTTCGGCGAGGTTCATACTTTTGGGCGGTGCAAATCATCCTTTTGGAGGATGCGGGACCGGGGTCGAGGTGGCAAACTTTATTCAGTTTCGTTAAGCGGCAATGAAGGAGGAACGATATGAAGAAGTTGATGCTGTTGGCGGCGGTGCTGGCGATGGTTATAGTCGCTGCGGTGCCGGCCATAGCCCAGATCGGCCAGGAGGCCGAGCAGGAGGCCGAGAGCGGCGACGTTAACCAGTCGTTCGACGTCTCCAGCACGGGCGACAACTCCAATCAGTGTGCGGGCATCCAGGGTGTCGCGAACACCGGCAACGCCCAGAACCAGCTCGACCTGATCCAGTACGGCTCCGAGGCCGATGACTTCGAGTTCGAGGAGGTCGGCTCTACGATCACCGTGAGCCCGGCCAGCACCACGACGTGCGACCAGCAGGTCAACCAGGCCGCTTCCGCGTCCGGTTAAGGTCTAGCTTCTAGCTGGAGTAGCGCCGACACGGCGCTAAGGGCCGGGGTTCCCACAAGGGAGCCCCGGTCTTTTTGCGTGCTTTGCGGCGGAGGCTTCTCCTCGGCCTACCTTGGTTCGTAGACGTCGTAGAGGATAGGTTCGATGCCCTCTTCGCCCACCCCCGAGCGGTACTGGATGTAGTAGGCGCGCTGGAGGTAGGCGAGCGCGGTCTTTACGCGGCCTTCGAGGGTGGGGATCTCGGCCTCTATCTCCTCGAGTTTCGCCGGGTCGAGGACGATGTCCTCTTCGTTATTCTCTTGCCACGCCTCCCACAGCCTGCGCCACAGGGCGTCGAGTTCGGGGGAGAGGGGTTCGCGTTGCATCTAGCGGGCCTCCTCCGTGCGGTGTTTGCGGAGCTCGAAGACGACGTGCGGGATCTCGGGCACGAGCAGCTTCTCCATCGCGAGGCGCACCGCGTTCGTCGAGCCGGGCAAACAGGCGACGAACTTCGAGCCCGAAGCTCCGGCTACCGCGCGGCTCAGGATAGCGGCGCCGCCGATCTCCTCGTAGGAGAGCATTCTGAAGAGTTCGCCGAACCCGTCGAGCTTCTTGTCGATCAGGCGGCTCACGACCTCGTAGGTGGTGTCGCGGGCCGAGATGCCCGTCCCACCGGTGGTGATCACGGCGTCCACGCTCGCGTCGGCGAGGAACTCCTGAAGAACCACCTCTATCCGCGGCGCGTCGTCCTCCACGATCTCGCGCCGCGAGATCTCGTGTCCGGCCTCCCGCATGAGCTCGACTATGGCGTTGCCGCCGGTGTCGGTCTCGGGGGTGCGGGTGTCGCTTATGGTCAGGACGGCGACCCGCACCCGCTCCGGCGAGGCCTCCCGGTGCTTCTCGACGCTCTCGCTCACAGGGCTCCCCCGCCCAAGAACGGGTTGGTCATGCGCTCCCGTCCGATGGTAGTCTCGGGGCCGTGGCCGGAGAGGACGCGCGTGGCGTCCGGGAGGGTCAGGAGCCGCTCGGAGATGCTGTTCATGAGGACCTCCATGCTCCCGCCCGGCAAATCAGTCCTGCCCACGCTTCCCGCGAAGAGGGCGTCGCCCGAGAAGACGACCTCCTGCTCTTCGGCGTAGAAGGCGAGGTGCCCCGGTGCGTGCCCCGGCGTGTACAGGGAGCGGAGCCGCAAGTTGCCGACCTCCAGCACCTCGTCGTCGGCTATGCGCCGGTCCACCTTCGGCACCTTGCCGAACCTCATCCCCATCATCATCGCCTGCTGGGGCGCCGTCTGGAGCATCGCCTCTGCTTCCTCGTGCATCAGGACCGGACAGAGGAACTCGTCTGTCAGGGGGGCGATGGCGCCGACATGGTCGATGTGGGCGTGGGTTACGATGATCTGGCTTATCGACAGTCCCATCCGCTCGACGGTGAGTGCGACACGGGGCGCCTCCTCGCCCGGGTCGATGAGGGCGCCCGTCCCCGAATCCTCGTCGCCGATCACGTAACAGTTCTCCTGGAACGGCCCAACGATTACCATCTCGACTATCATCTACGCCTCCTCTGTGGTGCGATCTCGCGCCCGGCCTCGCAGGAACTCGACGAGCAGTCGCGCGGGCGTCCCCGAGGCTCCTCTCGGGGTGTAGGCGTTCTGCTGCTTGCCGTAGTAGGCGGTGCCGGCGATGTCCAGGTGCGCCCAGGGGTAGTCCGCGAACTCCTTGAGAAAAGCCCCTGCGGTCAGGGCGCCCCCGTAGCGGCCGCCAGAGTTCTTCAGGTCGGCGGTTTTGCCCTTTATCTGCTCGGTGTACTCTTTGAAGAGCGGGAGGTGCCAGGCGCGCTCGCCCGATGCCTCGCCGGCCGTCTGGATCTCCGAGATCAGGGCATCGTCGTTGCCCATGAGGCCCGAGGCGTGATCTCCTAAAGCCACGTAACATGCTCCGGTGAGGGTGGCGCAGTCGACGACGGCGGCGGGCTCGTAACGCCTGGCGCAGGAGAGGGCGTCCGCCAGGATCAAACGCCCCTCGGCGTCGGTCGTAACGATCTCCACGGTCTTGCCTGAATGGAGCTCCAAAACGTCGCCGGGCTTGAAGGCGTTCCCCCCGGGCAGGTTCTCGGTAGCGGGGACGAGCGCGACAACGTTGAGGGGCAGGTTCAGAGACCCGACGGTCTCCATCGCGCCCAGAACGGCTGCCCCCCCGCTCATGTCGTACTTCATGTCTTCCATACTTGCCGCCGGCTTTATGGAGATCCCGCCCGAGTCGAAGGTCACGGCCTTGCCGACGAGGACGACGGGAGGATCTCCGTTCTCGCCCCCGTGATGCTCCAGCGCGATGAAGCGCGGCTCGTTCTCGGAGGCGCGGCCGACGGTGGCGAGACCGTTCATGCCTTCAGCTTCGATCCCGGCCCGGTCCAAAATGGTCGCCTCCATCCCGTACCGCTCGGCTATCTCGCGCGCTTTCCCGGCCAGGTACTCCGGGGTCGCCGCGTTCGAGGGCTCGTTGGCGAGGTCCCGGGCGAGGAGGGCCGCCGCGGCGAGCTTCGCGCCGGTCTCGGCGCCGCCGGCGACCTCGTCCTCGTCGTCGTGGACGAGCGTAAAGGTCTCGAGCTCCCGGCTCTCTGCGTTCGTCTTGTAGCGGTCGAAGCGGTACAGACCCAGGGCCGCGCCCTCGGCAGCCGCTTCGGCGGCGGCGACGCGGGCGGCCGACCCCTCCGAGACGTGCAGGGCGAAGGCCGCATCGTCGAGCTTCAGCGCCCGGGCGCGCTTCGCGGCGATGGCGGAGGCCCGCCGGAGCGTGTCCAGGGTGAAAGAAGTGCGCTCGCCGAGGCCTACGAGCAAAAGCCTGGGAGAGGCAATACCCTCCGGGGCGTAGACGAGAGCCGTCTCGCCTTCCTTGCCCGAAAAATCCTCGTTCGAGAGGACGGCATCCGCGGCTTCGCCCAGCTCCAGCGGGGCGCTCTCGCCCTTATGGAGGCCGACCGCCAGCATGGGCGTCGACACCTCCCCAAGCGCGCCGCCCGTGGCGTCGATCCGAACCAAACCCGCTCCCTTCTACGTTAGCCGTCGCCCTGAACCGCGTAGATTATAGGCCAAAGACCCCCACGATCCGCGCGCGAGTTCCTCGTCGCCCGCTTGATACGCGCCAGCGCAGGTACCTCGGCCCGTTCGCCCGGTCCCTCCATGCACGAAGGCGAGCCCCACTACAACGAAACCTCCACGCGAGACCACACCCGACGAAGCTATCGAGAAGCCCCCGAACGCAGAAGGGGCGCGGACTTCGGTCCGCGCCCCAAACTGACAACTAATAACTAATAACTGACTACTAACAGCTACAAAATCGGCAAGAACTTCTGGATCTCCCAGGGCGTAACCTGCAGCCGGTACTCGTCGAACTCCGCGCGCTTGAGTTCCAGCAGCCTGCTGTATACGTGCTCTCCGAGTGCCTTCTGCAGGAGTTCGGAGTTCTCGGCTTCCTTTATAGCCTCGCCGAGATCTGCGGGGAGGCTCTGGATGCCGAGCTTCTGTAGCTCGCTGGGGGAGAGGTCGTAGAGGTTACGCTCCATCGGCTCGGGCAGCTCGTAGCCCTTCTCGATGCCTTCGAGGCCCGCGTGAAGGAGTGCAGCGAAGCACAGGTAGATGTTCGCCGCCGGGTCCGGGCTGCGGAACTCCAACCGGGTGGACTTCTCCTGGCCCGGGTGGAAGACCGGCACTCTCACCAGAGCAGAGCGGTTACGCCGGCTCCAGGCGATGTAGACTGGGGCCTCGTAGCCGGGAACCAAACGCTTGTACGAGTTCACGTACTGGGCGAAGATTATGCTTATCTCTCGCGCGTGCCTAAGCTGGCCCGCGATAAAGGCCTGCGCCTCCTCGGAGAGGTAGTACTGGTTGTCGGCGTCGAAGAATGCGTTCCTGTCGCCAGTGAAGAGGCTCTGGTGGGTATGCATGCCGCTGCCGTTCTCGTTCGCGAGCGGCTTGGGCATGAAGGTGGCGTAGACCCCGTGACGGGTGGCGACCTCCTTGACGACCGTCTTGTAGGTCTGGACCTTGTCGGCCATCTGCAGGGCGTTGTCGAACCTCAGGTCGATCTCGTGCTGGCTGGGAGCGACCTCGTGGTGCGAGACCTCGACGTTGATGCCGACCTCCTGGAGCGCCAGGATCGTCTCGCGCCTCAAGGACGTCGCCGCATCCAGCGTGGTCAGGTCGAAGTAGCCGCCCTGGTCGATCGGCATAGCCGACGTGGAGTCCTTGAAGTAGAAGTACTCGAGCTCCGGGCCGCAGTTGAAGGCGTCGAAGCCCATATCGTTGGCCCGCTCCAGCGCCCTCTTGAGGACGTAACGCGGGTCGCCGACGTAGGCCTCACCGCCCGGGATCTGCACGTCGCAGATCATACGCGCCGTGCGAGTGTCCTGCGGGCTCCAGGGGATGACTTGGAACGTGTCTGGGTCGGGCATGGCGATCATGTCCGACTCCTCGATGTCCTGGTAGCCGGTGATGGAGGAGCCGTCGAAGCCCATCCCCCCGTCTAGCGCGTCCTCAAGCTCCCCGACCGTGATCGCGAAGCTCTTCAACACCCCGAGGATGTCCGTAAACCACAGCCGGATGAACTTGACGTTGTTCTCTTCGGCCTGGTTTAGGATGTTTTGCTTGGCCTGCGTGTCCAAAACTTCCTCCTGTCTAGTCTTCGCCCGCGACGGCTTCTAGGGTAGACTTTGCGAAGGCCTTCGCGGGTATCTCGCCACAGCACACCGGCTATGATATGAATCCCTCTGCTCGTTGGGTAGGGCCCGTTGTACAAGCCAGGCTTGTCAGGAAATCAACTTTTTTGGCCAGATGTACAAAAAGCCTACCTTTTGGTGCTCGAGGGCAGGTGAGTCGCGGGCGCGGGCGGGGTAGAATCAGGGGGCGGGGCCCGCGGATGGATGGGTCGGGCAACGAAAAGCGAGCAATGAGGACGACGGGGGGAAAGATGAGCGACAGGCCTCAAGACAGGCCCGAGGATCGCCGGAGGCGCGGGCCTCTGGGAGACGAGGAGGGTACCGAGGAGACCAGGCGCGTACCGCAGGGCGATACGCGGGGTGG
>JAIVIG010000314.1 GCA_020200675.1 Actinomycetota bacterium | reverse complement strand
CTCCCGTACAGCCCCGCCAAGAGCGCGAGCAAGAGAGCTCCCGAAAGCTCCAAACTGCCGGCGGTAGAGAGAAAACCGGCCAAAAAATCCAGCAGCTCCGAAGGCCGGCTCTGGGCGGCGCGCATCACGAAAACGTCCGGCCCGTAGAGCCACCCGGCCCCGGTCACCACCGAGAACAGCACGAAGGCCGCCCCGAACAGCCAGAAAGGAGAAAGATGGCGCGTGCTCTTCAAGGTTCCAAAAGGCTACCAGACGGGACAAAAGAGGAGGGATCGGGTCGCCCGATCCCTCAAAACACGGCTTATGGGCGGTGCTTTAGCTAGGCTACGGCGTCGCGCAGGATACGGCCGTACTCGCCGCCCTTCAGGATACGCTCTGCCTCGCGCTGTAGCTGGCGCACCCGCTCGCGCGAGATCTCCAGCTCGTCCCCGAGCTCGGCGAGCGTGGCCGGGTCGCGATCGTCGAGGCCGTAACGACGTACCAGGACGTACCTCGCTCTCTCTGGCAGGCGCTCTATCGCCTCCTTGAGGTGCTCGGTCTCCATCTCGCGCATGACCTCGCCCGGGGTGTCAGACGCCCGCTCGTCCTCGACGAAGTCCCCGAGTTGCGAAGAGGAGGCATCATCGGAGCCGACCGGCTGGTCGAGGCTCGTGGCGTCCGGCATCGCCTCCATCGTGAGCCTGACTTCTTCGAGGCTCCAACCGAGCCGCTGCACGATTTCCTCCTCCGATGGTTCCCTCTCGAGCTCCGCGGAGAGCTCGTTGTAGGCGCGGGAGACCTTCCGGATCTTCTCGGTCATGTGGACCGGCACCCGGATCGTGCGCCCCTTGTCCGCTACCGCCCGCTGGACGGCCTGGCGGATCCACCAGGTAGCGTAGGTGGAGAAGCGGAAGCCCCGGTCGGGGTCGAACTTCTCAACGGCCTTCATCAGGCCTATGTTGCCCTCCTGGATCAAATCCTCGAAGGGCAGCCCGTAGCCGCGGTACTTCTTGGCCACCGAGACGACCAGCCTCAGGTTCTTCTCGATCAGTCGGCGACGGGCCCTCTCGTCGCCGGCCTTGGCCGCGTTGGAGAGCTCGATTTCCTCCTGGTGCGTGAGCAGGTCGCCGCGCCCTATGTGGGACAGGTACCGTGCCAGGAGCTCCGGCGTCTCGCTCTCCCGCTCTATTCTGGGGTTCTCGGCCTTTCTTCGTAAGTTCGTAGCCATTCGCCCTCCCGCAAAATCAAAGTCTGAAACTAGTTTTAGAAACTACTCTTGATTTATACCGATTTTTCATGAAATCCAAACTCCCTTTCTTCGCTATTTTCCGGCATTTTCGTGATTCCAGGATATATACGCAGCGGGGTGGCAAGAAGTTTCGTCCGGCGGGAGTCGAGCGGATCGGTTTATACTGAAGGCGTGAGAGACGTGGAAGGGATCGCGGAGGAGATACGGGCCGGCGTGCCCGAGATCCTGGACGGTTGGCGGGACGCGAGGGGGAGCGCCGTCGACGAGGAGTTTTATCCTGAGCTTGTGGAGGGCATCGGGAAGATCCTGGTCGTCTTCACGGAGTTCTTGCAAAGCCCGTCGCCCCTCGAGAATTTCAGCCGTGAGGGGGCGACCCGGGCGCTGATACAGGAGATCTCCAGCCGCCAGCGCGAGGCGGGAAGGGACGCGGTTGGGGTCATAGAAGACTACATGGCGCTCAGGCGGTGCGTGTGGCGTTTCGTCGAGGAGAGGGTGGACCTCTCGGAGGTCGACGGAGGCGAGGTTTCACACTTCTTCGTCAAGCTCATGCAGGCGTCGGACTGGGCCACGGAGGCCGGGCTGGAGGCGTTCGATCGCATAGTGCACCGGGACATGGAGAGCGCTCTGGGACAGGCGGCGGCGACCGACCTCCTGACCGGTCTGCCGGATCGGGACCTCTTCAACCGCCGTCTCTTGCCCCGCGCGCTGCAGGAGCACGAACGGGTGGCGATCATGATCTTCGACGTAGCGGACTTCTCGGATACCGTGGCGACGGAAGGGGTCGCGTGGGCGCGGGAGGCGCTTCTGCGCCTCGCCAGCGTTATGGAGGAGGCCACGCCGGAGGGGGCGGTTCGCGCGCGGTTCGGAGACGACGAAATCTGCGCCCTGCTACCCGGGATGAACGCCGAGGACGCTTACCGGTTGGCCGAGGAGGTGCTGGAACGCCTGACAGAGGGACCCGGAGATCTCCTGCGGGTCGACGCCGGGGTAGCCGCTTACCCGGAACACGGGGAGAACGCCGGAGAGCTTCTCTCCGCGGCGTTCAAGGCGCTTCGCACGGCCAAGCGCGTCGGTGGCAGCGGCATCGTAGCGGCGCGGTGACAGACGAGAGGTTCTGTATGATCGCTGTTTTCAATCGCCTGCCGGTGAAGGAGGGGGCGGCCGGGCAAATCGTCGAGCGGTTCGCAAACAGCCGGGGGCACGTGCAGGGTTTCCCGGGCTTCGTCTCGATGGAGGTCCTGAGCTCCGAGGGGAGCGAAGGGACAGACGAGGTGCTGGTCATCACGCGCTGGCAGAGTCGAGACGCCTTCGACGCTTGGGTGCATAGCGAGGAGTTCAAGAAAGCGCATGGTCAGGGAGGCGGAGGCGACCTGTTGCGAGGACATCCCCAGATGAGCATCTACGAGGTCGCCGTCGAGCGCGAATCGGAACCGCCCGGCGGATAGGACCTGCGCGGCGATACGGGTCGTCAGGCGAGGACGCTAGGGACGGATCCCTTCGGCTGCTCTTCCTTCGGCGGCTGGTACTCGCCCTTGCCGAGCACCCCGAACGTGACCGCGATGAGCACGATCAGTATGGTGATCATGAACAAATACGCTATACGTTCCCGCACACCGTCTCCCTCGTCGCGTTTTCCTTCGAAGGTCATTCTAACTTAACCTGTCCCACCCGGCACCGCCAGAGCCGGGCAAGATCGGTGTCGTTCTCGCGCGATTCTTTCGGGCTTCGGCGGCGCTTGTGGTGTACAATGTATCCGTTTGTAGCAGGTCTGTTTTTAGAGGTTTAAATGGTGATCGAGGTTATCTTTGTACGCTTTGCGTGCGGGGCGGGGGACTTTGTTGAGCGTTGATGCCGCGTTGGACGAATACGGCGAAGTACAGGAGCAGGAGTGCCGGGATCTTCTGGCGATCCTACGGGGCATGGGCATCGCTTCGGCCGACAGGGTCTACCAGCCGGGAGACGCGATCTACAACGAGGGCGAGTACGGCGACGCCCTGTACGTCTTGATCTCCGGCGTCGTGAAGCTGTTTCGGCCCTACTCGGGTAGCAAGGAGGCGACCTTGCGCCTTCTCAAGAGTTGGGACATCTTCGGCCACCTCGCGTTCGCCGGCGAAGCAAAGCAGCGCGCGTATGCCGAGGCAGTGACCGAGTGCAAGGTTACGAAGGTGCCGAAAATCTTTATGGAGAGGGCCATCCGCCGGGAGCCGCGGGCGGCGCTGAAGATGATGACGCTTCTGGAGCTCAGGCTCGTGCAGTACGAGGAGCTCGTCAAGTGCTTGCTCCCCCGGGAGACCGAGGTGCGGCTGGCGAACCTCTTGCCCATACTCGCCCGGAAGTTCGGGGAGAGAAAGGCCGACGACGGCCGCTACGTAACCATAGACCTCCGCCTCACCCACCAGGATCTTGCCGCCATGGTCGCCTCGACCCGCGAATCGGTCACCAAGGTCCTCAACGAGATGCGCAACCGCGACATCGTCGAGATAGAAGGCGGGCGCATCACCCTCAAAGACTACGCCGCCCTGGAGAGAATCAGCAGGGTCTAGAGCCGGCTGACTCTTCGTTTTTACTGCTAGCTGACCGCCAGCGGCCCGTCTGGTAGTGTGCGCTCCGGTAAGCGAGACGTGGAGCGGCGGACGTGCTGGAGTTCATAGAAGCTATCTTTCTCGGGATCGTGCAGGGGCTCACGGAGTTCCTGCCGGTCTCCAGCTCGGGGCACCTGCTGCTCGGGCAGTATTTTCTGGGCCTGGATCAGGCCCGTTTCGGTCTCTCCTTCGACGTGGCGCTGCACCTCGGGACCCTCGTAGCCGTGGTCGTCTTCTTCCGGCGGGATCTCGTCCGGATGGCATTGGCTTTCTTGCGATCTTTCCGGCGAAGGGACTTCTCGGACCCGGACCAGAGGTTGGCCTATCTGGTCCTCGCCTCCGCGATACCGGCGGCCCTCATCGGGTACCTATTGGAGGACCTCTTCGAGAGGGCGATCCGTTCGCCGTGGATGGTGGTCTTCAACCTGGTTTTGGTCGGGGTCCTGTTCATCGTCGGGGAGGCGGTCGGGCGCAAGAGCCGGCAAGCCTCGAAGCTGACGTTCCTCGAAGCGGTCGGCGTAGGTCTGGCTCAGGCGGCGGCGCTCGTACCCGGGGTATCGCGCTCGGGGGCCACGATCACGCTCGGCCTCTTCCTCGGGCTCAGGCGCGAGGAGGCGGCCCGGTTCTCCTTCCTGATGAGCGTCCCGATTATCGCCGGCGCCGGGACTCTCCAGCTGGGAGAGGTGGTCTCGGAGGGCATGGGGGCGTACGACACGCTGCTCTTCGGGGCCGGCTTCGTCTCTTCCGCCATGGTCGGCTACCTGGCGATCAGGTTCTTCATACGCTTCGTCGTGCATCATAGCCTGCGAGTCTTCGCGTACTACCGGTTCGGGCTGGCCGCAGTCGTGACCGCGCTGCTCCTCCTGTTCTAGTAGATTTTGACAGAACGCCGGTGACTTGGTAATTTTGTTTGTGTGCATGCCCTAGCGACAGGAACTCCAGAAGTACGCGGCAGCCTCCGGCCCACCGACCGGCGATTTATTTAGGAGAGGCGCCCCCGCGCGACGATGCGTCGAGCGGCGCGTTTCTCCACATCCGTTTCGTGCACGCCCTGGATCCCACGGGAGGACTTTCTTCGAAATGTTTGCTTTAGATGATCGTTGGTGTGTCGGGAAACCCGGCGCTCCCTGGAGACGCCATGTTCGCTGAGGAAGGCGTCTCGGGGACGCCGAAGGATATGGAGGGTCTGCGGGACGGCATAGACGCGGTCGACGAGGAGATAGTCAGGCTCCTCGACGAGCGGGCGCGGCTGGCGCGCCGGATCGGGGAGATAAAGCTCGCTGAGGGCCTGGAAGCGTACGTCCCCGCCAGGGAGCGCAAGGTGCTCGACCGGGTCTCCGGCCTGAGCCAGGGCGACTTCCCGAAGAGTGGCCTGGAGGCGGTCTTCCGGGAGATAATCTCCTCCTCCATCTCCCTCGAAGCGCCGTTAAAGATCGCGTTTCTAGGGCCCGAGTCGACGTTCACGCACGAGGCGGCACGGCTCGCTTTCGGCACGAGCGTCGAGTTCGAGCCGCAGGCGACGGTGGCGGAAGTCTTCGCGAGGGTCGAGCGGGGCGAGGCCCAGCACGGGGTCGTGGCGGTAGAGAACTCGATAGAGGGAACCGTGACGCACACCTTGGACGAGCTGATGGCGAGCCCCCTGAAGATCTGCGGTGAGGTGTATCTCCCGATCTCCCAGAGCCTCCTCTCCAGGGAAACGTCTCTGAAAGAGGTAAAGACCGTCCTATCTCACCCGATGGCGCTGGCACAGGCGTCGACCTGGCTCCGTCACGAGTTGTCGCACGCCGCACTCGAGGAGGTCGAGTCTACGAGCGAGGCGGCGCGGAGGGCGTCGGAGGAGCCGGGGGTCGCGGCCGTCGGGAGCGCACTGGCCGCGGAGGCTTACGGCCTCTCGGTCCTCGCCCGCAGCATTCAGGACGTGAGGGTCAACGCGACGCGCTTCATCGTGCTCGGGCGCTCCTGGGCGGGACCTACGGGCAAGGACAAGACGAGCGTGGTCTTCTCGGTCAAGGACCGCCCCGGCATCCTCAAGGACGCGCTCTCGGCCTTTTCGGACGAGGGGATCAACCTGACGCGCATCGAGAGCCGGCCCAGCCGGCGGCGGATGTGGACGTACGTGTTCTTCGCGGACTTTCGGGGGCATCCCGAGGAGGAGCGGGTGGCGCGGGCCCTGGAGGCCCTCGAAGAGTACTGCCCGTACGTTAGCCTGATCGGGGCGTACCCCGAAGCCTCGGGTGAAGTCCTGCCGAACGCGTAGAGAGGATGCCCTGGACTTTAAAGACGCCGCGCGACTTGTTCTCGAAGAGGTGGGACATCCGTTGCACTATACGGACATAACCGAGATCGCCCTCGAGTCCGGCTACCTCGTGAGCCGAGGCCGCACCCCGCACAACACCATGCGCGCCCGACTCTCCGTGGACGTGCGTGACAACCCTGAGAGCCCCTTCGTCCAGACCGCCCCCGGCGTCTACGGTCTCCAGGGTCCCGCTCCGTGACGGCCCGCGGGGACCCGGGCGAAGATGCTGTATATTGGTGGCACGAGTGCAATTTGTAGGAGAAAGTAAGGGGTTGTGATGGTAGATCTTGCAGCCGGCGGGGCGCTGGAGGCGGCCGCGTGGAAGGTTAGGAACCTCGACGACTTCGAGGCGAGGCTGGAGAGGGCCGCGCGCAGGGTAGGAGATCTGGCCGGGGCGCACGAGACGGCGGCGCTGGTGATCTACGAGGCCGCCCTGACGAAGAGCGGTCGTCCCCTGGAGGAGGTACGCGGGCTCGTCCGCGAGTTCGAAGCGACCTTCGAGGACCCGGAGGAGGATCTGACGATACCGCGCGCGAGCGGCATCATGAACGTCGAGGGCGACGAATGGTTCTTCGGGGACGAGGGCTTGCGGACGTTGACCGGCCAGCTCCTCGGCCAGTTCCAGCACCGGGTCGCGCAGTACAACTACGTGGATGAGCCCGAGGTTTTGAGGCGATGGGCCGACTCGTACGATACCCGGCTCTTCATCCGGCGGCGCATCCACGACACGGAGCCGATCGTCGGTGTGATCTCGGGCGTCGACTTGCCGCTCATCCAGTACCTGCGCGTGGCCGCGGGCGGCGACACTCTCGTGCCTTCCCCGGAGATCTCACGCACCCTCATCGCCCTGGGCGTGCTCGACGAGGGAGAAACGGGCGACGATTACGCGATACTAGCCGCCGCCGAGAATCTGGCCTTGCGCCTAGAGCTCCCCGCCCCGATCGTCGGCGAGATGCTGTACGATCTCGCCGTTGAGAACCGGCTCGCGTTCCCCGAACCCCCGCCCGAGGCGACGGACGAAGAGACCGGAGAAGCCGCGGAAACGGAGGATGGCGCCGGCGGGACCGACGGAGAATCCGTGAGGCCGAGTCCCGACGACAGATCCGCCCGCCGGGCCGCGCAACAGGAGGCCGACCGGGGCGAGGAGCCGACCAGGATACAGGACCCACAGGCCAAGGACGCCCCGGGCG
>JAIVIG010000525.1 GCA_020200675.1 Actinomycetota bacterium | reverse complement strand
ACCTTGAGCGCCTCCCGCACCGTCGGCCGGCTGACCCCGAGGGAGCGCGCCAGATCCGTCTCCGGAGGCAGCCTGTCGCCCGGACGCAGCTCCCCGGAAGAGACGTTCTGCCGGTGGACGGTACACTTTAGCTCGCCTCACTTTTTCTGTCTTTCTCAACGGGTGTCTGTCAGGTTTGTTGTCGGCGGCATCCCCGACTTGTTACATTAGATGACGAGCATGGGACGGATACGGGTAGCATACCTCCCGATAGGGGAATCGCGGCGCAGGTCAGGAAGCGGCATACGCTGTATTCAAGATCGGCGCTATTTTGCTGCCGGACGCGACCTTGAGATGAAGCCGTGATCCCGGAGACGGTGCCCGAGCGTCGGTACGCGATCCTGGCAGAGGGTTGGCTCCAGAACCGCAAAAATCTAACGGGGTGCGTGGTTCTGGCTCTTTTTCGTGACTGTCGAATTGACCGATGATCCATAAGAAGCATTCTCCAGACCGAAGCTGAAAATGTAGGCACGTGCCGAACCGTCATCCTCCAGCTTGCCGGCTTCGATCCCAGCGAAACCTGCTCTTGACACGGCTTCGACCCACCGGGTAGCAAGTACCGCGCTGGTACCAGCGCACGCGATAACCGCGACGATCGAGACGATGATAGCCATGCCCAGCAACCCTGCGCCCGTGAAGGTTCCTCTACGCCTGTGGCGTGAGATATCCAGCATCGCCGCAAGCCAGAGAGTTACTATCGTGAAGGTCAACAGGGGCCACAAGGCATACGCGAGAACAGAGATCGCCGGAACATCCATACTGCGTCAGGTCCTCGACGGTCTGTTCATTGAGTCTGACTCCCCTCAGGACGTTCCTGATCGCGGGCCGTCTTTGGAACCATCCCCGGATGTTTACGGGGTGATCCGGTCCACCATTGTTCTGGGGACGGCCTGCTGGTAGACCGCGTAGGCCATCTGTAAGTGTTCCTTCATCCGCATCCGGGCCAGCGCCTCGTCCTGGTCGAGGATGGCCTCGTAGATCAAGCGGTGTTGGTCTTGAGAGACTTGCTTCGCCTCAGGCAAGACGTATCGCTCGGCCAGCGTACTGATCGTCATACGAATAGATAGCATGAACAAACTCAGCAGCCTGTTCTTGGAAGCGCTCGCGATGGCCCTGTGGAACGTTATGTCCGGGAAGTAAGCTTCAAAGTCCTTGTCCTCGTCGCTCTCGATGATCCTCCGCATCGTCGCGAGATCCTGCTCCGTTCGCCGGGCGGCGGCCATCCCCACCGACAGGATCTCTATGGCCTCCCTGGCCGACCACAGCTCCTCCAGCGTCAACTCGTCCGTGTCCAGCAGCAGGGTTATAGAGTCCGTCAGGTACTCTGCTACCCCGATGTCGTCTAGCGACTTGACGAACGTCCCCCCCGTGGGTCCCGTCGAGCTCTCCAGCACGTTGAGCGCCTCAAGGACCTTGAGCGCCTCCCGCACCGTCCGATGAAGCACGAATGAATCGGCGATGCACGGGAACGCGTAGTTCGCAGGAGTATTTGTTTGACAAATTATCATGGTTTGGCTATCGTGCCTTTTGGGGCGCTCCGTGTGGCAACGTGGAAAGAGCGCCGAGGGGCCCGCGACCAGACAAGGAGGACGGTTGAGATGAGTGAACGACCAAGCCAGCCGGGTGAGGGCTCTGTCGGACGGACGGTAGAGGGGATACAGACTACCTTCTCTACGCGTGAACTGGTCTACCCCTCGATCATAGCTTTCTTCGCCTGGGTCGTTTGCGTCTACGACTACATAATGTTCGGGACGCTTCTACCGGTGATGGCGGACGACTTCGGCTGGGCGACCGCGACGAGCACCTTGATCGCGACCATTGTGGCGATCGGGACCTTCTTCGTAGCCATCTTCGTGGGGCCGATGATCGACTACGTCGGTCGAAAGAGGTCGCTGATCATTACCACGGCCGGCACGGGTCTTAGCTCCCTCCTGACGGGATTGACCCCTGGGGTGTTTTCGGCGCCTTACCTGTCGGTCATCCGGGCCATCTCCGGCCTTGGCTACTCCGAGCAGGCGGTGAATACCACCTACCTCAACGAGCTCTACGGTAACCGGAAGAGCCGGGGGTTCATATACGCTTTCATACAGGGCGGGTGGCCTATAGGGGTGCTGCTCGCGTCGGCCTTTACGGCGCTGTTGCTGGCGCCGGTCGGATGGCGCGGCGTTTTCATGCTCGCCACCATACCGGCCTTAATAGTCGCGGCTCTCGGCCTCAGGCTCAAGGAGTCGCCCAGGTTCCTGGCCATGCAGCGTGTCAGGCAGCTCGAGAAGGAGGGCCAGCACGAGGAGGCCGTCGAGTTCGGTCGGCACTTCGACATAGACGTGCATCACGTGCAAGAGACGACCCTGCAGCAGATCTTCGAGCCGGACATCCGGCGGCACACGATCTTCCTCTCCCTCGCCTTCCTTACGAACTGGATCGGCATACAGGTGTTCGCCGTCCTCGGGACCACCGTGCTCACCGAGGGCAAAGGGGTCTCGTTCGGGAGCGCGCTGACCGTTCTCATTATCTCCAACGCAGCAGCCTACATCGGCTACCTCTGCCACGGGTTCGTGGGCGATCGCATCGGACGGCGCCTGACCATCGCCGGGGGCTGGGTGATATCCGGTCTCGCCTACTCGCTCATGCTGTTCGGGCCGGATGCGGACAGCTTCGTGTTGACCATGTACACGATCGGGCTCTTCTTCATAATCGGACCTTACGCGGCCCTGCTGTACTTCATGGGCGAGTCGTTCCCGACCAGGGTGCGCGGTACGGGCGCCTCGTTCGTGAACGCGATGGGCCCGATCGGGGCGATCGCCGGAGGGGCGTTGCTCACCGCGTTCCTCTCCGTGAGCGGGGAGAACATGGTGCTCTCCGCCTTCCTCAGCGGCGGTGTGGCGACGATCCTCTCCGGACTGCTCATGCTGGGCACGCGCGACGTGAAGGACCCGCGCGAGGCCGAGTTGGTGGAGGGTTCCACCGCCGCCCGCGTGCGGTGACCGGCGCCTCCTAACGTGGGATAACGGCCTGAACGGTGAGACCGCCGACGAGGTCGCCGCCGGCATAAAGGAGTCGGGCGGAGAAGCGGCAACCGCCCCCGGCGACGTATCGGACCCGGAGTCCGTGGACCGGATCGTTGCCGCCGCGCGCGACGCCTACGGTTCTCCCGAGATCCTGGTGAACAACGCCGGATTTCTGCAGCAGAAGCGGTTCGTCGACCTGACGGTCGAGGACTTCGACCGGATGATCTCGGTGCACCTGCGCGGCACGTTCCTGTGCACCCGCGCCGTGCTGCCCGAGATGCTCTCGCGGGGTAACGGCATCATAGTCAACGTCGCCTCCCAGCTCGGCCAGATCGGCGGCATCGAGCTGTGCCACTACAGCTCTGCCAAGGCGGGGATCATCGGCCTGACCAAGTCGCTGGCCCGCGAGGTTTCTGCGCAGGGCGTCAGGGTGAACACGGTCGCGCCCGGACCCATCAACACCGAGCTCGTCCTCGGTCTCTCCGAAGAGTGGCGCAACGCCAAGGCCGCCGAGCTTCCTCTGGGACGCTTCGGAGAGCCCTGGGAGGTGGCCGAGACCGTCGCCTTCCTGGTGTCAGATGGGGCTGCGCTCTACGTCGGCCAGACGCTCGGCCCAAACTCCGGAGACGTGATGCTGTGAGCGTGCCGGGTTCGAGAGGGAGTAACGGGCGTGGATAACCAGGAGAAGCCCACGGCCCTGATCACCGGCGCCGGCATCGGGATCGGTGCGGCAACGGCCCACGCGTTCGCGGACGCCGGCTACCGGGTAATCGTCACGGACATACTGGAGGGCGAAGGCAGATCGGTCGCCGGCGGCATCGAATCAGAGGGTGGCGAGGCTGAATATCGTCACCTGGACGTCACGAACACTGACGAGGTTGACGCCGTGGTATCGACCGTTCAGGACCGGTACGGGCCGCTGCACACGGTCGTGGCCAACGCCGGGATCGCCCACCGGATACCCCTCACCGAGCTGACGGACGAGAAGTGGGATCACACGCACGACGTGGACCTGAAAGGGGTCATGCGGGTCTGCCGGGCTGCGGCCCCGGCCATGAGGGCAGCCGGAGTCGGGAGCATGATCGCCGTCTCTTCGATCATGGGCGTCGCCTACGGGTGGGACGAGCACGTCCAGTACTCGGCGGCCAAGGCCGGAGTCGTGGGCCTCGTGCGCGGCCTGGCTGTGGAACTTGCCGGAGACGGGGTGCGCGTCAACGGCATCGCACCGGGCTACATACGGACAGCCCAGGCGCTCTCCGAGGAGCACTCGCTCGGTCCCGAGGGGCTGGAGAGGGCCGCGGAGTTCATCCCGATGGGCAGGGTTGGTGAGCCCGAGGACGTCGCCGACGTGATCGTGTTCCTGGCCTCGGAGGAGGCCCGCTACATCACCGGTCAGGTGCTCGTTGTGGACGGCGGGCTGCTCGTGGGCCGCTACTAAGTAGTCAGGTCGAGATCATCTTCTTCTCCACGCCGACTC
>JAIVIG010000250.1 GCA_020200675.1 Actinomycetota bacterium | reverse complement strand
GGATCTTCGGCGGCGACGGTGGCCAGAGGGTTGCCGGCGAGCTTGACAGCCGCGTGCTCGGGCGCGTCCCGATCCTCCCCGACGCCACCGGCGAACCCGGCAACGCCCTCTTCGCGGAAGACACCGCCCCGACGCGCACCTTCGACGAGATCGCCCAAGCCTTGGCGCAGACGAAGGTGCGCAGGCGGATAAAGGTTTTGTAGAGCCGACTGTCAGCGATCAGCCGTCAGGAAGGGCCTGGGCGGCTCGGAACACGACCCACTTAAAACGCCCCGCTAAAGATAGCGGGGCGTTCTCGCTTTCTGCTTGCGATCCTGAGCGAAAGCTGAAAGCTGAGGGCTGACCGCTAATTGCTAGCTGTGCAGCACCTCAACCATGTTGCGCACGTCGTTCGCGCTGTTTTCGAGGTCGGCGAGCTCGTCGTTCGTAAGGTCGAGCTCGATGACCTCCTCGACGCCACCCGCGCCCAGCTTCACCGGGACACCGACGAAGAGGTCGTTTATGCCGTACTCGCCTTGCAGGTACGTGGCGCATGGGAGGATGCGTTTCTGGTCCAGTAGTATGGTGTCGGCCATCTCGACGATGGCGGCTGCGGGCGCGTAGAAGGCGCTCCCGCTCCCCAGAAGCTCGACGATCTCACCGCCACCTTGCCGGGTCCGCTGCACGATGGCGTCTACTCGATCCTGAGGAAGGAGGTCCGTGATCGAACGCCCGCTCACCGTCGCCATGCTGGGCAACGGCACCATGTTATCGCCGTGTCCCCCGAGAACGAGCGCGAAGACCTCGCGCACGGACACCCGGAGCTCCTGAGCGATGAAGGTACGGTAGCGGGCGGTATCGAGGATGCCGGCCATCCCGACCACGCGCTCGCGTGGGAACCCGCTCGTCTCGAAGGCCACGTGGCACATCGCGTCGAGCGGGTTCGCCACGACTATGATGGTGCAGTCTGGCGAGTGTTGCACCAACTGCTCGGTCACGCTCGAGACGATCTCCTGATTGTCGTTGAGCAGATCATCGCGGCTCATCCCCGGCTGGCGGGGCTTGCCGCTGGTTATGATCGCCAGGTCTGAGCCCGCAGTGTCCTCGTAGTCGTTTGTACCAACGACGTTCGAGTCGAAGCGGATGATGGGACCGCTCTCAAGGATGTCGAGCGCCTTGCCCTGCGGCAGGCCCTCGACGATGTCCACGAGTACCACGTCGGCGAGGTTGCGCATCGCGAGGTGCAGGGCTACCGTGCCCCCGATGTTGCCTGCCCCTACGACCGTTACCTTGAACTTCCCTGGCATACAGCCCTCCTCTTTCTCTCGGCGTCTCGCAATGATAGGGGAATCCGCGTACCTCTGCCGCGCGGCCCCCGCATTAAAATACCCCCGAACGCGAGGAGATAAGCAAGGAGCTTCGTTGGAGGTAAACCACGCGATAGAGACGCGCCGGAGCATAGGGCGCGTCAAGCAGGATCCGGTTCCGCGGGAGCACGTGGAGAAGGTTCTCGAAAGCGCCATCCACGCCCCGAACCACAAAATCACCGAACCGTGGCGTTTCCACGTCTTTGCCGGCAAGGGTCGCGGTGAGTTCGCCCGCGCCCGCGCCGAGCTCGCGAGGCTACAGGCCGAGGCAGAAGGTGAGGAAGAGGAGTTCGCGGCCGGTCGGATCAGCCGCGAGCGCAAAAAGGCGTTCCGGGCGCCGGTCGTTATCGCAGTGATCTCCAAGGGTGGTCGCGACGAGGTGGAGACGCTGGAGAACTACGCTGCTTGCGCCGCCGCCGTCCAGAACATGCAGCTAACCGCCCACTCCCTGGGTCTCGCCACCATCTGGCGGACCGGCCCGGTCGCCTACCACCCGTACATGCGCGACTTCTTCGGGCTCGAAGAGAACGACAGGAT
>JAIVIG010000046.1 GCA_020200675.1 Actinomycetota bacterium | reverse complement strand
CTACACGCTCAACCGGGTCAACGTGTTCTCCGTGGGCGGCAGGCTCGCCCGCTTGCAGGAAAACGCCCTGTCCGGAATCTCCGAGAGGAGCTTCGAGGTCATCGAGGAGCCGGCGGAGACGCCGATCATATCCGGTCTGAGATTCCTGGGCTAGCGTAGCAGGTCTGTCTAGCGCCCCCGAAAGGGCGTGGAAAGGAGGCTGAGGGTGGACGATTCAGGGAGGTTGCCTGAGAGTAGGGTCGAAGAAGGGGGCGGTCTGGTCAGGGCTATCGGGCCACGCTTGCTGTTGCTCTTCATTATCGGGGATATGCTCGGAACCGGCATCTACGTCCGGGTCGGCGCCGTGGCCGGGGAGGTCGGGGGCGCCGTCTGGGTCTCGTTCCTCGTGGCGTTCATCCTTGCCACGCTCACGGCCTTCGCCTACGTCGAGCTGGTGACGAAGTACCCTGGCGCGGCAGGGGCGGCGCTGTACGCCAACCTGGCGTTCCGCAGCCCGTTGTTCTCGTTCATCATCGCGTTCGCGGTGATCTGCTCGGGGCTGGCGAGCGCGGGGGCGGCGGCGCGAGCATTCGGCGGCGACTACCTGGCGCAGTTCGTCAGCTTGCCGGCGCTGTTGGTGGCCTTTCTGTTCGTGATCGTGCTCTCGCTCGTCAACTTCATCGGTATCTCCGAGTCCTTCAAGACCAACCTGGTACTGACCCTGATCGAGTTAAGCGGTCTGCTCTTGATCATCTTGATCGGGGCGATTGCCCTCTTCGGCGGCACGGCCGAACCGACCCGGCCGTTCGAGTTTTCGACCGATGCTGCCGTGCCGCTAGCGGTCCTCACCGGGGCGTCGGTGGCGTTCTACGCGCTGATCGGCTTCGAAGACTCGGTCAACGTCGTCGAGGAGACCGAGAACCCGAGCCGCACTTTCCCGCGGGCGCTCTTCGGCGGGATCGTGCTGACGGGCGTGGTGTACCTGCTGGTCGCCTTTACCGCGACGATGATAGTAGCGCCCGCGACGCTCGCGGGGGAGGAGTCGGCACCGTTACGCCTGGTCCTTACGGACGGACCGCTGGCGTTTCCGCCCCAACTCTTCGCGATCATCGCGCTCGTGGCTATCACCAACACGGCGCTGGCGAACCTGATCATGAGCTCCCGCGTCCTCTACGGGATGGCCCAAGAGGGCGTCATGCCCGCCATCTTCGCCAGGGTCCACCGCGGGAGGCACACGCCCTGGGTGGCGATAGTATTCATCGCCCTGGTCATGTTCGGCCTGGTCTACACAGGTGACGTGGGCGATCTCGCCAATACGACCGTCGTCCTCCTCTTGTTGGTCTTTATAGTGGTGAACATCGCCGTCCTGGTCCTGCGCCGCGACCAGGTGGATCATGATCACTTTACGGCTCCCATCGTGATCCCCATCCTCGCGATCCTGACCATCTTAGTCCTGCTCTTCCAACAGGAATCAGAGATCTTCCTGCGGGCGGGAATACTCCTCCTGATCGGGCTCGGCCTGTACGTACTAAACTATCTGGTCAAGCGCGGCCTGGACCGGGAAGGGCCCCAGCAACCGGGCGGGTAAGGGGCCCGCGTGAGGAGGGCACGGTCTTGCGCCGGTCTTTGACCGTTGGACTTTCTGTTCGAACGGCCCGGAAAGGGGACGTCGTGACCACGTAAGACCGAGGTAAAGCTCGCCGAATACGGCGCCTCTCCCGGACTTCGTGTGGGCCGAACTAGCAAGGAGGCTCGAAGAAGCGTGAAGGTCACCCTTCCCCCCGTCCTCTTGAGGATCGAAGGGGCAACCCTTCTGGCCCTCAGCGCGCTGCTCTATGGCCTGAACGAGGGAAGCTGGCTCCTGTTCGTCCTGCTGTTTCTGGTACCCGACGTCTCCATGCTGGGGTACCTGGCCGGGAGCCGGGTAGGAGCCGCGAGCTACAACCTGTTCCACACCTACGCCGCGTCGGGTCTCCTGGCCGCCCTCGGCCTGCTGGCGGAGAGTCCTCTGGCCGTCTCCGTGGCCCTCGTGTGGTTCGCGCACATCGGGTTTGATCGGATGGTCGGCTTCGGGCTGAAATATCCCACGGGGTTTAGTACACCATCCACAAACGGCTCCCCTGCTTCCCCTTCATCCTCGCCCTCTCCGCCAGGTGGGCCGAAGCGGTAGGTTATGCGGACCTTCGTACTCCCGTCCCCGGTTCTCTTGCCTGCCGTGATCTTCGCCACGAGGAGCCTGACGAGCTGCCGGCGCGCGTGGAACGCTTCCTCCGTGTCCTCCTCGACTTCGGCAAGGCGTTGCCTGAGCGTAACGAGCCAGGCGTGTGTCGTCTCGGCGAGTTCTCTGCGCTCGCGCTTCTGGGAGAGGTCGGCCTCAACAGACTCTAACAAGAGCCGGAGGTTGTCGGTTTGGTTCTTGAGATCGGCAAGGTAGACCTCTAGCTCCGACTCGAAGATGTGCCCCTGAGCATACAGCCGCACGTAGCGGTCTTTCTCGGCCGTTTTGTTGGCCAGTCGCTTCGCCAAGCCCTTCCGACGCTGGCAGAGGTCCTCCGCAGCGGAGCCGTCGCCGCCCTTGAGCTGCTCACGGGCGCGCTCCAGCGTCTCTCCGGGGTTCTCCAGGAACTGCTTCACGTCCTGCCACACCAGATCCTCCAGCCACGGCGCGCCTCCATTATGGCCGGAGCTTCGCGCTCTATGCGGTCCTTGCCGCTGTTGATCTTCACCTCGTGGGTGCCGGAGTAAGCGCGTTGGTGGATGATGTTAGATATGGTGTTGACGGACCAGGACCTCCCCGGCTTGCGCTTGCCGGTTCCGTAACGCCACCCTGGGGAGGGAACACCGATGTCATTCAAGCGCTTCGCCTCCCCGTAGAGCGTGGAACCCTCGGCAATGTTGGTGATGATCTCCCGAACGATGGCCGCCTCTTCCGGTACGACCTCCAGCCGGGCATCCTCATCGAGACAGTAGCCATAGGGGAGGCGACCCGTGTATTTGCCGTTCCTGTACGCCCGGTGTAGGCCAGCTCGCGTCCTCTCTGCGATAGTCTCGCGCTCGTACTCGGCAAATGAGGCGAGCATCTGGAAGATGAGCCTACCCGATGGATTAGAGGTATCTATGGGCTCTCTGGCGGAGCGCAGGGACGCCCCGGCGGCGTCGAGGCGGTCGTGGGCATCCACGATCACAAGCAGCGTCCGCCCGAGCCTGTCCAGCTTGTAGACGAGCAGAGTGGCGAACTTGCCCTCCCGGGCATCCTCCAGGAGCCGGCGGCCTTCGGGCCTCTCGGCCATAGGGACGGTGCCCGATACGCCATCGTCCGCGTAGACCTCCGCCACTTCTAGCCCATACAGTCGGCAGTATTCGTCCAGAAACCTACGTTGGATCTCGATAGTCTCGCGGTCCCGCTGCTCCTCGGAACTCACCCGAAGGTACAGCGCGATCCTCTCGGCGGCGCTCGCCGGGCCGTGGCCGTTGGTGCTAGGCATCGCTGCCACCCTTCACCAGCTCGGCCGGGTCTACCCCTAGCGCCGCCGCCAGCTTGCGGAGGGTGGACATATGAGGCTCTGCCTGGTTCCGCTCAATGCGCACCACCGTGGCCGGGGTGACGCGCGCCTTTTCCGCGAGCTCTACCTGAGTAAGGGCTCTCAAAGTGCGTAACTGCTTGAGGTTTTCGCCTATCTGAACCACTGCTTCCATCGTAGCAGTTCCTCCTTTGCTTTTTCGTTTGCTCTGCGCTTAGTCTAGCATATAGCGTAGAGAAAATATATATAAAATTGCTGAAAATCGTAGACAAAATATAGTGATGATGCTAGAATAAGGGCGTCGGATAAAGAAGCGGCCCCCGCAGGAGTTGCAGCTCCCCGGAGGCCCGGCCCACAGCCTAAAGGAGGATTGTGGACACCAAGAGTTTAGCGCACCCAGCGCACCCCGTCCCCAAAGAAACCCGCGAACGCGGCACCTGTTCCGGATGCGGCACGACCACCAAGACCCTCACCGCGCCCCGTCCTAACGTGGGACATGGCTACAGGGGGCCGATGTACTGCCTGCTGTGCAACCCTCGCTTCTTCACCCTGGACGCGCAATGGTCCGGCCTGGAGAGGATGGTCGGCTGATAGACCATCCCTGATAGCTCATGCCTACCAAGGTTCGGGGGCCGCCAGCGCCTCCAGATATTCCAGGACCAAACGATTCTTGAGGAGAAGGAGAAACAAGATGACGGAGAAAACCAACGAGGAGCGCATACCCCGCCCCGAGGAGGTAGTCGCCACCTACGAAGAGTTGCCCGAGAACCAAAAGATGCAGCCCCTACGCTGTAGGGCGGGGAGCTCGACGCAGGACGGGGGGTGTCCCCGAGATGCAACCACCTGGATGCACCCCGAAGACCGGGACTACCCTATGTGTGGCGAACACGCCCGCGCGAACGAACTATGGCTAGAGTGTAACGAGTGGTCGGTGGCGGAAGAGATCACCGGCGACTGGCTCCGGGTCGCCCGAGCGTGGAAGTCCTATGAACTCGAACGCCTCGCCTTGCACGCCCACGAGGGCGCGAAAGAGGGGTTCTTGAAAGCGAACGCTAAAGCGGAACTCGCCTCCGAGATCGCCGACGCCCCGCGCAAGGGCCGCAAGGACAAGATAGCCGAGCTCACCCCCGAGCAAGACGAGAGGCTCCGGCGGCTCATAAACCGGAGCGACGCCCTCAACAACGCGCGCTATGACCTCGAAGACCACGCGACGGGAGAGGTTTCCGAAAAGCGGCTCCGGGCCTCCCTCGCCGTCCTCGTGGAAGAGAGCGAACGGGCCAATGAGGAAGCGCACCGCTACTCCGAGGAGCTCGGGATCGCGGTTGAGCCAAAGAAGTAGCCAGCGTTACCACCGGGCCGGGGTCCTGGCGAAAGCCAGGACCCCGGCCCTCTTCGTGCGCGGGATTCGCGGAGGTCCTTCCCTCCAATCGCGCTATTTTGCACCAATCCCGAGACGAGCAGTGCCGAAGAGATCATCGGCTGGTTCGTGGCCCGGTGGAGCATCGAGATGACCTTCGAGGAGGCGCGGGCTCACCTGGGAATGGAAACACAGCGTCAGTGGTCGGAGCGGGCGTGTCGGGCCAGAGGAGAGGCGGCCTCATTCTGCATTGCGAAGGTTTTGGTCAAAAAAATCCGCGATCATCCCTTCGATTTCCCTCCGGCCAGGGCTTATAGACCCACCCGCCGGGTTAAGAGTGTGCCCGGCATTCTCCACCATCACTAAGTTCACGGGTACGCCTACAGCCTTCAGCCGGTCGTATAACTCCTGGGACTGAGCAGGCGGCACGAGTGGGTCTTTTTCGCCGTGCAGGATGAAGAAGGGTGGGGCGTCTTTCGAGACGTAGTTCACGGGGCTCGCGCGCATGAGCGCCTCGGCGGATCCGCCGAACACCGACTTCGCCTTCTTGCTGGCGCGGGCATTACCCGCAAAATCGCCGGCCGTAAGGTCGGTTGGACCAAACATATCGACCACGGCTTGTACACGACTGGACTGCTCGGCGTATCCGCCCTGTCCCTCAAGCCCGGCATTTGCATCGGTCAGGCCCAACAGCGCAACGAGATGGCCTCCTGCGCTGCCTCCCCAAGCGCCGATCCGGTCCGGGTCGAGGTGGTACATCGAAGCGTTGGCTCGCAAATAGCGAACCGCGCATTTTACGTCTTCGATCTGCGCCGGCCATTCGTACTGCGGCGCAAGGCGATAATCGATCGCTGCGACCAGGTAACCCCTTGCGGTAAACTCCTCGACCACCGACCTTTTCCACGATCTAACGGATTTGTCCCCACGTTGCCAACCCCCACCATGCACATAGACCACAACCGGCGCGGGACTACCGCTATCCGTTGCTTTTGGGAAATAGAGATCCATCTCGAGCGCCACACCGTCGGCTGTGCAATAGGTTACGTCTTTCTCCGATGGTTCCGCACTCTGATCGGAGCGGTCGCCACAAGCGGTCGACAACACGAAAAGCAGACCCAAGGCGAAAACCACGAATCCCTTATGGCCTCCAGGAGAACTTTCCCTGATCATCCTCACCTCGCCCGGTCTTCGTGCGCTAATCACGTCGCACTCACCCAGATCCCCTGCTTATATCTACAAGCCTACCGAACCAAGATATCCGTTGCAAGGTTCATACAAAATGGGTATTGCCGCGGCATTGTGTCGAAGAGAATACACCTCGAGCAGCATCCCAAAACCCGTGTATCTACAGAGTAACCTGGGCACGCGACTGCACCTTGCCGGAGCAAACGTGCAGTAGAACGCCGGGTGGACAGAGCACGCCAGCGCCGATCCTCGGTAACCCCGATCACGACAACGCCGACCCCAGCGATGTGTTTATGAAAGCGCGGATGCACATGCACAGGTTGATGCGGCTATCCTGGAGCGTGGGCGAGTACTGGATCCTGGAGATCCTTGAGGAGGAGCGTCAGGGTGCGTCCGCCCAACTCGCCTTCGCCCTGGAGCTTCGCGCGCGGAAGACCGAACAGCTAGCCTAGCCGTTACCAATTGGTAACACCGGGCCGGGGTCTCGCTTCGCGCGGGGCTCCGGCTTTCCCGTGTATACGCGCCGGCGCCGACTACGTCTCCGGCGTGGTGTCCCAGTAGACGCAAGTGACCCAGGCACCGCTCGCGTTAGTAGTGTTGGCGCTCACGAGGCGCCAGCCGCGGACGCTCCCCTCGTCGAGGGCCTGCTGGACGCTCTTCTGGTGGCTCTTCTGCCTCAGCTCGCCTGACACCAGTGCCACCTGGTAGCGCCCGGATGCCGCACCCTGTGTGTGTCTCTCTCGAACACTCGGCCTCCCTGCGTCTGGTGAGACTTATTTTACAGTCCCGGCGTGGCAAGGAGGTCCTAACCGGGGATCCGGCCCTTCTCATCTCCGAGTATTGGGTTTCCGTCTTTTTGGGTAAAGTCTGTTCCGTAAAGACGCCCTGAGTTGGGGTAAGGAGGATTTGATTAGGGATGCGCGGCGGAACCTTGGAGAAGGTGATTGTTGTCCTGCTCATAATCATACTGATCCTGGTCGTACTGCAGCTGCTGGGGCTGGGGATAGACGTCGATATAGGATGATCTGCGGGTACATCCTCTCTTGGGGGACAGCCCCCTACCGCCGATTGCCCCCCTCCTAGCAACAGCCTAGCCCGGCCCTCTGCGCCTGAAAGGTGTACGACAGAGATGAATCCTTACTGGTACGTGGGCGTAGCCCCCGTGTCCGGTCCTTATTGGGACGGGGTCGTCATGTGCGAAATGGAGGCCGAGGACGTGCGCGTGGTCGCGCCGATGCTCTTCAGCACGCGGGAGAACGCTGAGGAAGAGCTACGCGTACTCAGGGAAGGGGAGGCAGATGCCTACATCAGGGCGGTTATCGAGTACGGGGAAAGCGACGTCAACGAGGCCCTCGACAACACGCCCGAGTTGCGGGTGTTCGAGATAGACCCGTGGCTGCTGGGCGAACATTTGGAGGATTCGGCCCCCATGCACGTGATGGTAGACGGCCGGGTGAGGTTTACTTGGAAGCTGGCCGAGGAGCTACGAGGAGCATGACCGTGACGGGGCCGGGGTCCTTCGGGGCTCCGGCCCTTCTTCTATGCGGCCGGACCAAACACCGCTAAAGCTTTACGCGGTTTGTGCCGATAACCCTTGCGAGGCCCGTATTCCGAGAAGACGTCGGTAGGCGAGAAACAGCTCGCGAGGCGAGGAGAAGAAAATGGCGGCGGGGAGTGGCAATGGACGAAAAGCCGGGACGGTGAGGTCACCGACGGCGCCATACGTCACGCACGATGAGCTAGCCGGAGGAGTTCGGTTTGTGCGGGTGGTTTGTCCCTACTCGATAGTGAGTATGGGGCTCGCTCGTGTTCTGCAGAAGGCCGGGATCCTCTACGGGACCGAGCCCCCGTACGGAGACGTTCCCCACTGCACGTTACTCTGCGTGCGGGAGAACGACGCGGAAGACTTCCCCGAGGCTTTTGCGCATGTGCGCGAGGCGAGCCCTGAGGCGCCGATCCTAGTCTTCGCTTCGCGAGACGACTCGAAGCTGGCCGAAGCAGCCTTACGGTGCGGCGCTCGCGGATTCGTTCACGCCGAGATGCCCCCGAGCAACTACTCCGCGCCTTCGAAGTAGTCTTAAAGGGGGAAATTGCCGCCCCCAGAGGGCTCCTCGAGTACATGATTGCAAGAGAGGATGGCTCCGGAAATCTAGGCGACCTCTCTACCCGCCAGCGGGAGATCCTGGAGCTCGTCGCCGAAGGTCTCTCCAACGGGCAGATAGCGAAGCGCCTCTTCCTCACCGAATCGACCATAAAGCAGCACCTGCGCGGCGCCTACAAAATCCTTGGGGTGAGGAATCGCGCCCAAGCCGTGAGACTAGTGCGCAGCACCGGTTAGCAGGGGAAACCTTTCGACCCCCAGAGGTTCTATTCCGGGCTCCGGCCCTTATCGTATCTCCCTAAAGGTATTCGCTTATCGTGCCGATAAAGCCATTAGCGCCGATAAAACCATTAGCACTAATGGAGAGGGGGACACGATGTACGACGGACGCCACAGCCGGTCTGAGCCCCTCCAGCCGCTCGACCAGACGCTTCGCTTGGAGGTTCACGACCCAGAGGAGATATGCAGGGCAGAGGCCGAGTTGGCACGTCTCATAAGGAAGCATCAGCACCAAGTGGGCAACTTCGCCCTTATCCCCGAGTTGCGTGAGGCCGCCGAGCGGCTCCAGCGTCTCCTGCAGCAACACGAGAAGGGCGCGGCTACCTAGGGACTATCTAGGATCTGGTGGAACAGGAGAGCTCAGAGGGGCCGGGGTCCTTCTCTAGGCTCCGGTCTTTGGCTAGTTCGGCAGGTGCGCCTAACCTACCTGGATGGCATCATGGGAGGTTAGGCCCTAGAGCAGGAGGATTAAGGTATGCGCTCACGACCGCTGACTGTAACCGTCGCTGCCGTTCTACAGGCGATATCTAGCTTAGGGAGCATTCCGGGACCACTGTTGCCTGGGTCGGAAGAAGTGCCGGCGGTTGTAATTTACGGCGGTATGGTGCTAGGCGTTGCTGGCCTCGTCGCCACCGTTGGATTGTGGATGCTCAAGAAGTGGGGCTTGTGGCTCACCATTATCGTTTCCGTACTTGGCATCCTGTTGGCGGCGCCGGGTTTGTTCGTTGCGCCAACCGCTGCGCTGCAAGCCGCTGCCACAGTGGGGGTTTTGGTCTCTGCCCTTATCATCGTACTGGTAGTGCTTCCGACCTCGCGGCGTGCTTTTGCTTCCTCCTGAGCTTCTAAGTGATAGCCCCGGTCCTATAGGGGTACCGGGCCGGGGCTATGGACTCTCCGGCCTCTCTTTGCGCAGGAGACGGCTGCGCCGCACCGCTACAAAACCGTCTAACCGCTTCTCCTACGCCTGCCAAGCCAATACACGACCAAGCCGCCCACTATGGCGCCGACCACGACACCCATGATGAGCGTTCCCACGTCCACCGCACCTCACCCCCGAACAACAACCTTCGCCAACGAAACCTACTGCGGATATCTTACCCCTACCCGAACCCTCGCTGCCCGGGAGAAGCCAACCTCGAGGTTGTGTTGTGCGTATTAAGGCTCGGAGCGGTTCTCTAGTATCTCATCGTACGTCCGGCCCGCCACGAGACTGCGGGGCACGAACTCCCCACGCGAGACAAGCGCCTCCCTGTCCAGGGGCAGATGAGAGCAACCGCCCATGACGCGGGAGAGGGCCTCCCCCCGGTCCTTGGCATCCGCCACTGCCTTCAACAGCTCCGGCGGTTCGGGCCGTGGCTCGCGTTTGTGGTCGGCTAGCATAGAGTCCGCAAAGAAACGAAATGTGATGCTAAACGCCTCATGCGGATCGAAGTAGAACCGCTGACCGCCCGAAAGCTCGAAATACGCGAGCCTTCCCTGCATGGTTTTCTCTAGGCGCCGAAACCTATCCCGTAGACCCATAGGTGCTCCCTCCTTTCTGTCTCTCCAGAGCCTCCGCCATCTCCTCTAGCTTGGTCTCCAGCTCCTCGACTTCCTTTACCTTTAGCTCCATACCGATAGCCCGTAACAGGACGTTATAGACCTGCGAGGCTACCGCGCCGACGCCCTTATCCACTTTGCCGTCGAGCACGCCGTCCGCCAGCTCCGAGAGGCGGCGCTTTATGTCTGCCACTTCCCGGTTCGGCTTCGACTTGCCGGCCTTCGACGCAGCCCGCCGGCGCTCGTCCGCCCGGTCGGGGTCGTGGCTGTAGCAAAACGACCCTGGAACGATGCGCTCACAAGGGCTCGAATCCGGCTTAGAACCGCCGCATCGCGCCATTAACGACCACCCCCTCCCCCCGCTTCGACCTTCCGACGCCCCACCAACCTAGTAGGGCGCGGCGGCGGTCCCTTGAGTGCAGGCGGGGGTTCGGTCCCGGCCGGGGCGACAAAGCGGGGGAGCTGCCCCGAGGCGCGCAGCCGCTCCACGATCTGGTCCAAGTTCATAGCTACCTCATCTGTCCGTAGACGTTGATGTCTGACTGCATCTGATTGAAGATGGCCTCCTTGCTCGGTAGCTTCGGAGCTAAAGTGTCGAACTTGTCGCCGGGATCCAGCCCGAGGTCGTTTGCGGCTTCGGACAGTTCGTTGTAAAGCTCTGACCAGGTTTCGTTAATCGTGATGGCGTGGCTCGTGACCTCTTCTAAGTCACGCTGCCTACCAGCGGCAAACGCGACCAGGGCCGCGTCCTCGTCGCCGGCGTCCAGGGCCATATCCATTGCGGCGATGAGCTGCTCGGGCGTGGCCTGCGCCGCCGCCGCGAAGTCCGAGAAACTGGCTAGGACTTACGCAGAGAGGGAGTCTGCTACTCTAAAGGCATGAGCTTTACGAAGTTGGACTACTGTCAATACCTGCTTAGCAGCCAAGTCAACTACACCTTGACCCACCTAGCCGAGCACCT
>JAIVIG010000045.1 GCA_020200675.1 Actinomycetota bacterium | reverse complement strand
CCCCAGGCCAATCACCCCCGACGGGCCACCCCCAGCGGTGGGCCGCGGGCGTCCCGCCCGCAAAAGCGTCCCGCCCGCGCCCCAACCACACCGCGCCCCAACCACACCCCTTTAACAAGAAATTCGAATTTCTAAACAAAATCTTCTTCAAACCTCTTGACAAAATGCAGCCGTCCCGTGTAAAGTCTGCCAGGTAATGTACACTAAATCAGTAGACAAAAACGACAAACGGAGGGGGACGATGATGGATCGACCTAACGTGGTAGTGATCGTGGCGGACACGTTTCGCCGGGACCATTTGGGGGCTTACGGGAACGGGCGCATACGCACGCCCCACCTGGACGAGTTCGCGCGTTCGTCGGTTGTGTTCGACAACCACGTGCTCTCTTCTTTCCCGACCATGCCTGCTCGGGCGGACATCCTCACGGGAACGTTCTCGTACACGCACATGGGTTGGGAGCCGTTGCCGAGGCATTTAATGACGTTGCCGGAGGTACTCTCCAGCGCAGGGTATCTGACGATGGGGATCGTGGACACGCCGTTCTTCGTCCGCAACGGCTTCGGTTACGACCGCGGCTTCGACGACTTCGTCTGGGTTCGGGGCCAGGGTGACGATACGAGGCCGCACGAGCGGTCCGACGCGCGGTCGACGTGGACCTCGGAGGAGGACCGGCTCGTGGCGCGCACGATGACCGAGGCCGAGCGGTGGTTGGAGCGACACTACGACGAGCGGTTCTTCCTCTACGTGGACACCTGGGACCCGCACGAGCCCTGGGACGCGCCGGACTACTACACCGCCAAGTACAGGGAGGGCTACGCCGGGGAGCAGATACAATACCCCTGCTACGGCAAGTACGAGGAGGCCGGCTGCACCAAGGACGACGTGGACCTCGCTCACGCCGGCTACTGCGGCGAGGTGACCATGGTGGATTTCTGGATCGGGCGCCTGTTAGCGAAGCTCGACGCGTTGGGCCTGCGGGAGAACACGCTGGTCTTCTTCACCTCCGACCACGGCTTCTACTTCGGCGAGCACGACTACTTCGGCAAGGCCGAGTGGATACACGAGCCGGAGGCGTCGGTCACTGAGGACTCGATGGTGCCCGAGTGGCTCACCGAGTCCTGGCTCCTGACCGTCGAGAGGTCGCCGTTGTACAAGGAGTTGACCAACATACCCCTGATGGTCCGCGGACCGGGCCTCGAGCCCGGCCGGCGGGAGGCGATGACCACGGCCCCTGACCTGGCGCCGACGATCATGGAGCTCGCGGAGCTCGGGGGCCTGCCGAGCACGATGACGGGCGAGTCGTTCCGCGAGGTTCTCGCGGGGACCAGGGAAGAGCACCAGCAGTTCGTCGTAAGCTCCTGGCCACTGTATCTGGCGGAGGGTGAGATCACCACCGCCGTCGACTCCAAGCCGCGTAAGGTGGCCAACTACATGCCCATAACCGTCAGCACACGCGACCGGTCCCTGATCCTGGGCGGCCCGAACGATGAGCCGGAACTCTACGACCTCGCGGACGACCCTGGCGAGGCATACCTGTCCCCCCGCCGCAAAGCGCTCGAAGGGTGGGGATCGCTCAGAGAAAAGAGCGCGTGACCGCCAGCGCAACCTCGAGTTCGTGAGACGAGCCCGAAAGTGCCGGAGTCTTGAGGTGTGAGAGAACGCCGGCCGGGGGATGTATTATCGGCTCTCGGAGAGCTAGAGAAAGGCATGCGTGAGCCAGGACAAACCCGTTGCGTTGTGGTCAGTGCCCCGTTCCATATCGACTGCTTTCGAGAGGGTCTTCGTGGAGAGGGACGACTTCGAGGTCTTCCATGAGCCGTTCGGGGAGTCTTATTACTACAGCGAGGAGCGCCTCAGCGACCGCTACTCCGACGAGGAGCCGAAGGCGGAGGACAACTACGAGAACGTGCTGGCGAGGGTACTGGAGCCGCAGGAAGAACGCGTCTTCGTCAAGGACATGGCCTACCACGCCAAGCCTCTGATAGGTCCGGAGTTCGTGGGAGGCTTCAGGAACACCTTCATCATCCGGGACCCGAAGTACGTACTAGCGTCGCTCAGTCGCATGTGGCCGGACTTCACCCTCGAAGAGACCGGCTTCGAGCAGCTATACCGCCTGTTCCGGGAAGCGACGGAGGTGGACCCGGAGGACGTCGTGGTCGTGGACGCGATGACCTTCAGCGAGAACCCCGTGGGCGTGCTGGCCGCCTACTGCGAGCACCTGGAGATCCCCTTCCAAACGGACGACCTCTCGTGGCAACCGAGGGAGGTGCGCAGGTGGGAGAGCTGGGAAGGCTGGCACGAGGAGGCGCAACAGAGCACCGGCATCGAACCTGCGGAACGCAAGGACCCGGATCTGCCGCCGAAGCTGCAGGAAGCGTACGAACACTGCCTGCCCTACTACTACCAGCTCGCGGCCAGAGCCATCCCGGGTACGGCGCCAATACCACCGGCGTAGAGGGAAGATCTGCTGCACCCATCACCGGCTTCGCCGGGCGAGCCTCGAAGAACCGCAACTACGAATAGAACGGAGAGCGTTATGCTGACGAAGAGCGATATCGTAGCCCCGCACGGGGGAACACTCGTAGACTGCACGGTCCCGGCCGAAGAGCGCCGGGAGCGCCTGAGGGAGGCGGCGGAACTGCCCAGGGTCTCTCTGGGCTCGCGCACCATCTCGGACTTGCAGATGATCTCCACGGGGGTCTTCAGCCCTCTGGAGGGCTTTATGCACAAGGAGGACTACGAGAGCATCGTAGAAGACATGCGCCTCACCAACGGCCTGGCCTGGAGCCTGCCCGTAACCCTCGCGGCCAGCGAAGACACGGCTCGCACGCTAAGCGAAGGGTTCGAGGTGGCTCTGGTCGACAGCGACGGAGAGCCGGTGGCCACGATGCTGCTCCGGGAGCGCTACCGCTACGACAAGGAGCGCGAATCCCAGATGGTCTACAGGACCACGGACGCGGACCATCCCGGCGTGGCCGCCCTGTACGGGCAGGGAGAGGTGCTTCTCGGCGGAGAGGTAACGCTTCTGCAGCCGCCCGACCGCGGCCGCTTCCCCGGGTACTACTACGAACCGCGGGAGCTGCGAGCAGCGTTCGCCGAGAAAGGCTGGAAGCGCGTCGTAGGCTTCCAGACCCGCAACCCGGTACACCGTGCCCACGAGCACATCCAGAAGACCGCCCTCGAAACGGTTGACGGGCTCCTCCTCAACCCGCTCGTCGGCGAGACCAAGTCCGACGACATCCCGGCGGACGTGCGGATGAAGTCCTACGAGACCATTCTGGATCGCTACTATCCCAAGAACCGCGTAATGCTCGCGGTCTTTCCGGCGGCGATGCGCTACGCGGGGCCGAGAGAGGCGATCTTCCACGCCGTTTGCCGCAAGAACTACGGCTGCACCCACTTCATCGTCGGACGAGATCACGCGGGTGTCGGCGACTACTACGGCACCTACGACGCGCAAGCCATCTTCGAGGAGTTCGAGCCCGGGGAGTTGGGGATCACACCGCTCATGTTCGAGCACGCCTTCTTCTGCACCGACTGCCAGAACATGGCCTCGGGCAAGACCTGTCCGCACGATCTCTCCTCACACGTCTTCCTCTCGGGCACGAAGGTGCGGGAGATGCTCGGTAAAGGCGAGTACCCGCCGCCGGAGTTCAGCCGGCCGGAGGTAATAGAGGTGCTGATGGAAAGCATGCGGGAGAGCTAGCAGCTTCCCGGTCGACCAGCACCACGGAACACCGATTGTAAGAGTGCCTGTAGAAAGGAGTTAGCATGGAGAACGAGCGCGGTTTCACGTTGTGGTTTACCGGCCTCTCGGGCGCCGGCAAGACCACCATCAGCGAGATAGTGGAGCACGAGCTGCGCGAGAGAGGCCGCAAGGTAGAGGTCCTGGACGAGACAGGTCTTCTCTGCGGTTAAATCGGCCGAGACGAACTACCGGGAGCCATCGGGCTGAATCCCTGTGCTCGGAAGTCTTCCGAGAAGCAGAGTGCGTCTCGGGTTAGCGCGTATCCGAGAGCAGTTCCTCGGTCTGGTCGACAACCGCGAACAGGTCGCCTATCGAGATGTCTTCCACGCTCGATTCTCCCTTTCCCTGGACGTGGATGGTCACGTCCGAGCTGTCGTGGTACGGCACCTCTACCCAGGAGGGGACGCTCTCTCGTACCATCGGGGTAACGTTGTGGCAAACGACCACCTGCGGCTCGAAGCTAGCCACTTCCCGGTCCAGGGCATCCGGGTCGGCAATCCGCACGTCCAGGTGCGAGCGGTATCTCAGGAGGGCGAGCTCGAGCGTCTCCCAGTACATCGTAGGCGATATGGCGATCAGTACGCGCACGAGATCCGCTGCTCCCTCTTCGCTGGAACAATCGCATTAGATTTCTTTGGCGCATTATACATTCTATTGCTTGCACGCTTCAGGATTCGGAGAAAGCGGTCCTCGATATGTACACTGTGGATCTAAGAAGAAGCCGACGGTCAGTTTCGTAGAAAGGAACGGCATGCAGAAAGAGCGGGGGTTCACCTTGTGGTTCACCGGACTCTCGGGCGCCGGAAAGACCACCATAGCCGACATAGTCGAGCACGAGCTGCGCGAGAGGGGCCGCCGCGTCGAGGTCCTCGACGGCGACATCGTCCGCACCAACCTCTCCAAGGGCCTCGGGTTCGACCGCGAGGACCGCAACGTAAACGTGCTGCGCATAGGCTTCGTCGCCAACCTCCTGGCCCGCAACGGGGTCGCCGTGGTGGTCTCGGCGATCTCGCCCTACAAGGAGGCCCGCGACCAGGTGAGGCGCAGGATCATAGACTTCGTGGAGGTCTTCGTGGACGCCCCTCTGGAGGTTTGCGCCGAGAGGGACGTGAAGGGTCTGTACGCGAAGGCTTTCGCTGGGGAGATCCCGCAGTTCACGGGGGTGTCGGACCCCTACGAGCCGCCCGCGGCGCCTGACCTGATCATAAAGACCGACGAAGAGGAGCCGCACGAGAGCGCCCGCAAGGTAATAGAGAAGCTCGAGTTCTTCGGCTACCTCCAGCCCTCGGCGGAGGAAACAGGGTACCAGTGGGGTCCCCACTAGGGGCACGCTCGATCCTCCGTCGAAACTCCTGACGCCACCCTTACACGCCGCCCGGCTCCACGTCTAGCAACTCGAACGCCGCGCAGACGAACATCTTCACTCCGACAGGCAGGGCGTCCTCGTCTATGGTGAAACGTGGGTGGTGGTGCGGGTAGGTGATCCCCTTCTCCTCGTTCCGCGCCCCGACGGAGAAGAAGGAACCGGGCGCCTCGTGCTGGAAGGCCGAGAAGTCCTCGCTGCCCATCGCCGGAGGTGTAAGCTCGACGGCGTCCTCCCCGAAGACCTCCCGCGCGGTCTCTTCCACTACCTGCGTCACGCCCTCGTCGTTGATCACGGGCCGGTACCCCCGCTGGTACTCGAAAGAGTAGGAGGCTCCGTGGGCTTCGGTGACTCCTTCGATCACGCGCTCCATCGTCCCGGCGACCTTCTCCTGAGCCTCCTCTTGTAGGGCACGGACCGTCCCCTCCATCTCGACCGTTTCGGGGATGACGTTGTGCGTCGTGCCGCCCGCTATCCTCGTTACCGAGACGACCACGTTGTCCAGCGGGTCGGCGTTGCGCGAGACGACGTGCTGCAAGTTCGTCACCACCTGGGCCGCGATCGCGACCGTGTCGACGACCTTATTAGGTCTCGCCGCGTGGCCTCCCTTGCCGTTTATCCAGATCTCGAACGTGTCCGCCGCCGCGCCCCTCGGGCCGTAGCCTACCCCGATCTTGCCGACCGACAGGTACGAGCTGAGATGTATCCCGATGACCGCGTCCACGCCCTCCATGACACCCGCCTCGATCATCTGCCCCGCCCCTCCGGGAGGCTGCTCCTCAGCGTGCTGGAACAGAAAGCGGACCTCACCCCGGATCCTCTCCCTCATCCCGACGAGTATCTTCGCTGCCCCCAGCAGCATGGCCGTGTGCCCGTCGTGCCCGCAGGCATGCATCACGCCCGAGTTGCAAGAGGTGAACTCGAAGTCATTCTTCTCAGTGATCGGCAGAGCGTCCATGTCCGCCCGCAAGGCTATCGTTCGCCCGGGCTCCTCCCCCACCAGTCTTGCGAGCACGCTCGTCGGCGTGGGCCTCGATAGCACCAGTCCGTCGAAGGACTCGAGCGTCTCGTAGACTAACCTACTGGTCTCCTCTTCCTGAAAAGACAGCTCGGGGTTTCGGTGCAGGTGGCGGCGCCAGCCTATGACCTCGTCGCGCACGTCGTCGATGTGACCATCGATCGTTGCCGTTTCTATAATTCGTCTCCTTCTCGGTCACCATTGCGCCTCTGCAGGTAGACAATTCTAAAGGAAGCGTTCGGTACGGTCTCCCGCATCGCTATCTGGGGCGACGGCCAGCCGATCAGACCATCGACTTCGCCGATCTCGACCGCCACCCAGCAGCAGAAAGCAACCCTGCCCTGGTAGGGAGGCCGCCGGGCTCCGGTCCGATCAGCCTTCGCGCGGGTCTGGCCGAAGCTGGTGGCGGGGGGTGAAGAAGGAGCGGTACGAGAGCAACCCGACCAGGATAGCCGCGATGGAGACGCTCCCGAGCAGCATATACATCACCACTATCTGCAGCCGCGCGGCCTCCAAAGGATCGGCTCCGGCGATAATCATGCCGACCATCGCCCCCGGCAGGAAGATGATGCCCGTCGTCTTCGTGGAGTCTATTAGCGGGATCATGGCGCTGCGGAGTGCGGTCTTGAGGATGGGCGAGACGGCCTGCCGGCTGGTCGCCCCTAAAGCAAGCGCCGCCTCGACCTTGAGCCGCTGCTCGGCCACGTCGTCCCGGACCCTGGCGAGCGTGAGGCTCGCCGTGTTCATGGAATTGCCGATGACCATCCCCCCGAGCGGTATGAGATATTGGGCCGTGGGCGGCACTACCTGGAGCAGAAGCAGCATCCCTAGGGTCGCTACGGCCGCAACCCCTATAGCCCCGGCCGCCACCGGAAGCGCGCGGGGCATTCCCTTCGCCCGGCGAGCAGAGGTCCAGGCGGCGAATCCGACCATCCCCGCCAGCAGCAACACGACCGCCGGGAGGCTATCTAGAGCGAAGATGTAATTTATCGCGTAACCGATAGCGGCGAGCTGCACGAACGAGCGTACCACGGCGATGCCGATGTCCTTCTCGAGGTCCAGCCTCTGATAAAGGCTCAAGGCCACCGCCACGGCCACCAGCCCTAGAGTGAGCAGGGCGGAACCGACTGTTTCCAGACCTTCCATCTACAACCTCCCGGAGATAAATAGCCTCGCCCGCTCTCCGCTCTCGCCGGAGAAGAACTCCTCCTTGCTCCACTCCCCCTCGCTCCGGCCCGCCGCGAGCAGGACCACGCGGTCCGCGACGCGCTCTACCTGGTCCAGGGCGTGGCTCACCAGGACTATCGTGAGCTCCAGGCGGGCGTTCAACTCCCGGATGAGGTCTTCGATCTTACGGCGCGCGGCCTCGTCCAGGGCGCTCGTCGGCTCGTCCATGAGCAACACCTCCGGCTCCAGGGCCAGCGCCCGCGCTATCGAGACCCGCTGTTGTTGCCCCACGGAGAGGGTCTGTGGGTCCCTTCTCCCCAAGAGAGGGTCGAGCCCCACCATCTCCAGCAACCGGCCCGCGTCGGCGTCCTTTTCGGCCAGGCGTGCCCCGTAGAGGATCGCGTCCTCTACCGAAGCCCCGAAGAGCGCGGGGAGCTGGAAGACCATCCCCACGCGGCGCCGAAGTACCAGGGGGTCCATCTCGCTCGTGGGCGATCCGGCCAGGTACACCTCCCCGGCGGTCGGTTCTATGAGACGGTTGACGGCGCGGAGCAGGGTGCTCTTGCCGGCCCCAGAGGGTCCCACGAGGGCGGTGACCTCCCCTTCGGGGACGCGCGCGTCCACCCCTTTCAGGATCTCCGCACCGTCCACCACGTACCGGAGGCCCGAGACCTCGACCTTATATAGTCCTACGCTGGATCACCCCCCGGCTCTGCTACGCGCAAAGTCCATAAGCGACATGGGTGTGGCAAGTCGATCTTATGCGGCGGAGCAACCCGATTCACCGGTAACGGCATCTGGACATTGTTCCATCGAGCAAGTCCTCGCGCCAGGCTCATGCGCCGGTTATGCCTACCGGCCGAAGAATACCGTCACGAGGATGGGCACGACGACGACGACCGTGCTCAGCCTCACCAGATGCATAAAGGTAACGATCACCGCGTCGGCGTCCGTTTCTTCGGCGGCCGGGATGACCCCGCTTATGCCGCCGGGGGTCGAGACCAGGGCGAGTCGACCGAACTCGCCGAGGAGCGAACTTGAGACGCCGAACCCTATGACGCCGCCCAAGATCTGGACCCCGATCCTGAACCGCGCGAGCGGCATGGACCTGCCGGTGAGCAGCTCAAAGGCCGCCGAAGCGACGAGAGCACCGACGATCCCGCCTGCCGGAACCCCACTCACCAGCCCGATCACGCTGCCCAGAACGGTCCACGGAGCGGCCACTCCGAGATCCCTCAGCTTCTCCAGGTACCCGGTCTTGCCGGCGCTTTCTTGCTCCCCTTCTTCCTGCTCCTTGTCCTCTTGCTCCCCTTCGTCTTTCGACTCTCTGCTCTTTAAGAGGATGTCCACTATGGTGGTTGCAGGAGGACTCAGGCCACTTGTAGGGCGGCTACGCCAACTGCGTCGGCACCGAAGGCTATGCTCGTCGTGGTCATCTCCGTCAGGCCGCCCGGGGCGGCGGCGAACAGCGCCGTGACGACGTCGACGGAGGTGAGGGCAATGGCGAGCAGGGCGGAGGCGACCGCCACGGCGGTTATGGCGACAAGCGTAAGGCGTCCCGGTCCATCCTGAGGCCGACCATCGTGCCGAGTAGGATCTGCAACACTGGCGTGGCCCCCGGCGGGAGCGGCACCTGCGGGAGCCCCAGGGACAGCCCCGCGACGCTCACCGCGCCCACCGCCACCAGGGTCCCCAGGAGTACCCCCGCCGGCACGGGGAGCCGGTGGCCCAGGTAGGCCCTGCGGCCCCGAGGACCACCACCGCGACTATGGCTACGGCAAGGCTAATGCGTGCACCTCTTCCAATGCCGAACGGCTACTCTACCCCCGATCAAGCGCTGTTGGTCTCGTCGAGGGCGGCCCGGAGTCCCTGGGCCAGCGTCTCGGCGTCGTCGTTGGCCCAGAAGTGCATGTAGAAGAGGCGAGGCTCCTCCATCAGGTGGTGGTTGTGCAGCGCCACCACCTCGATACCGTTGTCGCGCAGCGCCCGGATGACGGGATTGACCTCGTCCTCGGTCATCACGAAGTCGCCGTTGATCGCCGCCTGCCCGTCTCCGGTGGGCTGGAAGTTGAGCGCCGTGGCCACACCCATGCCGGGCGGGAGCTCCGTACCGTCCTCGGTTGTGACCGATTCACCGCGCCCGATGCTGTACTTGTAGATGCCGCCCTCCGTCTTGCCCGTGTGCCCAATGGTTTCGTCGAGTTGCTCGGTGTTGAAGTCGACCTCCTCCGACCCGCCGCCCGACTCGGAGAGCGGGGTGCCGGTGAGCTGGAGCGCGGCGTTGACCGCCTCGGCCATCTCCACCGGCTCGCCCCGACCCTCGATGTGGGTCCACCAGATGGCGGGGGACTCTTCTAGCAGGTGCTTGTGGATCGCCGTCTGCTCTATGCCGCCCTCTTGCAGTTGCGAGATCACCTCGTCGTACTCGTCCTCGGTAAGCACGAGGTCGCCCATCACAAGTGCCTCGTTCTCGCCCGTCTCCTTGAAGGCCGCGTAAGAGCCGAGCGCGAGACCCGGCTTTATGTCGACGTCTTGGGAGGTGACGCTGAGGTCGCTACGCGGCATGTTGACGCGGTAGACGCCGCCGTCCATATTCTCGCCTTCCTTGCCGATGGCCTGCCCGACAGCCTCCCAGTCGACGGAAGCCTCCTCCGAGGTTGTCTCCTCCTGGGATCCTACTTGCGCGTTGGAGCACGCGCTCAACCCCGCGAGGAGAACGGTAGCGATCATGGCCATCAACCCCACGGTGAGAGGGTTTCTTTGGTCTGATACGTTCATGCTGCTCATCCTTTCTGGTTTGCCGATCTTACTCACGCCGCCTCGACCAAGACGTTGTCGAAGCAGGTCACGGAGTCTGCCTTGGTCCAGAGCCCCACCCTGCCCGCGGGGTACTCGTCGTCGGTCGTCTCGACCACCTGCTCGTCGCCCAGGAAGACCCGGATCCGATCGCCAACGGCCTCTACCCTGAGCTCCTGCCACTCACCGGAGGATACGTCCACAGACTCGCTCCGGATCTCACTGCGCCGGCCGTCGCGGTACTTGTAGATCGCGACGTTATCTTCTAGAGCGTTGGCCCGCACGATGTAGTAGTTGGCTTCGTCCTGGACGCGGAAGATGAGCCCGGCGGCCTGATCCTCCTCGCCGGAGATCGGCTTGAAGCTGGTGGAGAGTACGACGTCCGTGTACGCCGCGTCTCCCAGCACGAGCGCCGGGAACTCCGCCTCCCCCGTCTGGCAGAGGGCGTTCGGGGCGGTCGGCGCGTCGGACTCGGGGCGCACCTCCCAGGTGCCGCCGAAGACCTCCGAACCCTCAGGGGGGCCACCGGTCGCGTCTTCGTCGAAGGTCCATAGCTCCTCCGGGCCTTCCCCGCTTTGGATCCAGTACAGCCCGGAGAGGAAGATGAGGATGAAGACGAGGTCGTCGAGCGGGTCGGCTATCGCCTCCAGGGCCACGTCCAGGATATTTATATCAGTCACGAAGAACCCCCAGGCGAAAGCGCCGATGATCAAGAACACGAAAGCAATCCAGTCGAGAGCGTTCTGCGGATGCACTACACGCCTCCTTTCATTGCCGTAGGAGACTTTAGGGCCGAGGCGTTTCGCTCGGCGGAATACCGTCCATCGCTCGCCTCCTTGCTCCGATAAAGCGACAACCTTGGGTAGCCAGATCCGGGCGACATTACCGCGCGACCATTCCCCGCAGCCCGCCAGAGGACAGCGCGGCCACGTCCGCGAGCGCGCGCACGAGCGCCAGGCCGCCGGGAGCGAGCAGGTAGCGAGGCTCCCACTGCGGATCAAACTTCTCCTTGTACTGGCGAAGGCCCTGAACGTTGTAGAACCTCTCCCCTCGGCGGAGGAGGTGCGAGTAAACCTGGCCCCAGAGCGGGTGATGCGCCCGGCCTACCGGTCCTGAGAGCGGAGACATCCCGACGTTGAACCAAGCGTACCCCCCTGCTTGCGCTTTCTCCATCAGCCGCACGAACAGCAGGTCCATCGTCCCGCGTGGCACGTCCGGGAGGAAGCGCATGAGGTCGAGGTAAAGCTCCTCCCCGGAATCGCCCTCCCAAACGGTGACGAAGGCGATGGGCCGCCCGTCCTGCCTCACCACGCCTAGGGAGAAGTTACTGAGGTAGTCCTCGTCGAAGTAGCCGATCGAGAACCGCTTCTCCCGAGTGTGTTTACTGGCGAGCCAGGCGTCCGACACCGCCCGCAGCTCGGGGAGCAGCGACGGGTCATCCATCACATCCGCAGCCCACTCGAAGGTACATCCCTCCTTCTCCGCCTTGCGTACCGCGTTCCGGAGGTTGCGCCGTTCGGGGCCGGCGAGCGAGAAAGAAGCGAGCAGCACCCGGCCCTCCTCCGCAATCTCGAGCGGACGCAGCCCGAGGTTCTCGTAGATGGGAAGGTTTTCGGCGCGCGCTTCGTGGAATACCGGCCGCGCCCCACGCTCGACGCACTCCTGGTAAAACCACCGGATCAGGGTCGGCGCCTCCTCGGGCGGGCCGACGGGGTCGCCGAGGGCGACCCAACTGCGGCCCCGGACCCCGTACATGACGAACGCCGACTTTTCATAGTTGAACAGGAGCCGCTTGTCGCCGAGCAGGGCGAGGTTGGCCTTGGCCGCCGGGTAGGCGCACACGATATCCCGTGCCCGGTCGAGACCGGTGCGACCTGCTCTTGCGTCTTCCCCCGCCTCTAGTACGCCCGCCCCGCCGGGCACCTGGCTCAACCCCCCGGCGGCGATGGCGAGCACGAACGCGCCGAGCACGTCGAGGTAATGTACCCCCGGCCACCCGAGGAGCAGCGCGTAGAGCACGCCCGCGGTGAGTGCAGTGCGCCCGACCGAGAGCGTGACCTGGGTCAGCGCCATCGGAAGCGACGGCGCGAGAGCCCTCTTCGCGGAGGACGCCTTACGGCCGCATCCTACCGCGCACCACGCCAGGTACAACACGAGCGCCGCGAAGCACGCCCACCCTAGCACGCGGAGCGGGATCCAAAGTTCGAGCTCGTCGGGGACGGGGGGCGGGGCGAGGGGAAACAGCGCCGCGCCCAGAGCGACGTAGCCCAACCAGAACGTGAGCATCACGAACACTACCACGCGTCCGATCTCCCCAGCGGAGAGCCCGGCCGCCCTGTAGATCCGGTAACGGACCGCGCCCCCCGACAGCCACGCCTGGCCGACCGTGTTGCTTACGGCGAAGCCGATCAAGGCCGGCAGCGCCACCCGCTTGTACGGGAGCGGGCACTGGACGTACCGAAGCGCGAGCACGTCGTGCCAGACGAGGGCGCCATAAGCGAGAGCGGTAAGCCCGAACGCGAGCAGCAGGTAGCCAGGCGAGAGCGACGCCAGATACTCGGCAACATCCTCGTACCGGAAGCCCCGGAGTTCGCGGTAGAGCACCCACGCAGCGGCCCCGAAGATGACCGCCGCGACTACCGGGCCGAGACACCGGAGGACGGCCTTTCTCGTCAGCGCGGACCAGAACGTGCGCGCGGAGCTGCTCCGGTCCTCTTCGGGGAGTGCGGGGTTCACCTCTTCTTGTCCCGAACGACCATCCGCAGAGACAGGTTCGCCCCCACGAGCCGCATCCGTGGAAGGATCGGTAACCATCCTGGCAGCGTCCATCTTCTCCTTCGTAAGCTTCGTACTATTCGGCTGCTGACCGAGAACCTCGCCGTTGCCGGCGTCCGCGGCCTCAAGGACGCGGAGAATCTCGCTCGGGAGCCTTAGGATTCTCCTAGAGCCGGATTAGAGATTCATTAGAAATCGGCCGGAGCTGCGATCATCGTCCGCGACGCCGCCGTATTCTAGGAGGTGGGGCCGCTCAGAGGGATTCGCAAGACGAAGGTGGAGCCCCTGCCGGGTTCGCTCTGGGCTTCTATGCCGCCGCCGTGGGCCTCGGCGATCTGGCGGGCTATCGCGAGCCCGAGGCCGGCGCCCCCCCTCGTGCGCGCCTTGTCCACCCTGTAGAAGCGCTCGAACACGAGGGGTAGCTGCTCCTCGGGGAGGCCCACGCCAGTGTCCGAGACCACAATCTCCGCCCGGCTGCCCCTCTCCCGGGCCTCGACCCTCACTTCTCCGCCTTCCGGAGTGTACTTGATCGCGTTGTCCAGCAGGATGGAGATCGCCTGGTGGACGCGGGCCCGGTCGAAGGCCGCGACGAGCTTGCCCTCCGGGAGGCGATACTTGATGGTGACCTTGCTCCCGGCGGCGGCCCGGGCGTTCCTCACCGCGTCGGCAACGACGGCATCGATGTCTTGGGATTCGAGTTCCAGGGGAGCCCCTTCGTCGCCCCGGGCCAGGGAGAGCAGGCTCTCGACCATCTCCCGCATGCGCTTCGATTCGTCCCCTATCGCGTCCACGCTCTCGCGGGCGGTCTCCGGGTCGCGCAGGGCCCACTCCTTCAGCATCTCAGAGTAGCCCTCGATGTTGGTGAGGGGGGTGCGCAGTTCGTGGCTCGCGTCGGCGGCGAAGCGGCGCTGGCTCGATAGGGCCTCTTCTTGCTTCCTCAGGGCCTCTTCCCGGCGGGCAAAGGCCGCCTCCAGGCGCGAGAGCAGGCCGTTTATGGTCGAGGCGAGCCCCCCTATCTCGTCCTTCGGGTTGGTAACGGGCAGGCGGTCCGAGAGGTCGCTCTCGGTGATCTTGCGGGCGGAGGCCGCTACCGCGCCCACGGGTGAGAGCGCGGCCCGGGCCAGGAGGTAGGCCCCGCCCACGGAGAGCAGGAAGGCCCCGAGGATGACGGCGATCAGCACCTTGCCGAAGGTCTCGATTGTCCCGTGCGTGGCCTCGTAGGACTGGCCGGCCTCGACTACACGCGCCGGACCTTCGGCGGGATCCACGGGCACAGCGTAGACGTAGACCGGCGTCTCGTCGGAGATCTCTACGGTATCTTCGGCGGGACTTCCGCCCTGAAGAGCCTGGCTCCAGGCGGTTTCGCTTTCCTCCATCCGGGACGGCAGGTTCACCGTCTGGGTGAGTATCCCACCCTCCCCATCCCGGACGACGACGAAGATCCCGTCCAGGGTCAGCCGCTCCGTTTCTTCCCCTTCCAGGGTCTCGCCGGACTCCATGGTCTCGGCGGCTTCGAGGGCCCGGCTGCGAGCGGTATCTTCGACCCCCGAGAGCAGGGCCTCCTGCACGAAGAAAAGGAGCGCGAGCCCCAGGGCCAGAAGGATGGCCCCGATCACCAGCGCGATAAAGAGAGTCAGGCGCCACCGGATCGGCAAGGCCCTACCCCTCCCTCAGCGCGTACCCGACGCCCCTGACGGTCTGGATGAGCCTGGGCTCTCCGGGGACGTCCACCTTCTTGCGCAGGTAGGTTATGTACACGTCCACCACGTTGGTCTCCGCGCCGGATTCCTGGCCCCAGACCCGCGAGAGCAGAAGATCCCGCGGGAGGGCCCGGCGGGGGTTGCGGGCCATGAACTCGAGGAGTTCGTACTCCCTCACGGTCAGGTCCACCTTCCTTTCGCCACGCCGAACCTCCCGCGTCGCGGTATTGACCTCAAGATCTCCCACTCTCAGCACCTCGTCTCCCTCAATCCGCCTGAGCAGGGCCCGGATCCTCGCCGTAAGCTCCTCCATGCTGAACGGCTTGGTGACGTAATCGTCCGCTCCGAGGTTCAGGCTGTGGACCTTGTCCAGCGGCGTGCTACGGGCGGTGAGCATGACAACCGGTACCCGGTTGCCCCTCCGTCTGAGCTCCTTGAGTACCCCGACGCCGTCCATCCCGGGCAGCATGATGTCCAGGATGATCACCTCGGGATCGAACTCCGTTGCGGCCTTCAGCCCCGAAGGTCCGTCGTGTTCGCACCGCGTTCTCATGTTGCGGTGCTCCAGCTGCAGCCGCAGCAGGCGGGCCGTGTAGGGGTCGTCCTCCACGATCAGGACGCGCGTTCCGGGCTTCATCTCCTCCCTCCTCCACGGTTTTACGTATTACCAGAGATCCTCTGGTTATCCTGGTCACGCGCAGGGTATTCGGCGCTGGCGTAAACTCACGGTCCCGGGCCGACCGTATCAACGTTTCCTTAGAATTCGATTAGAGTGGGCCAGTTGTCGGAAAACTCCACCGCCATCGAGGAGCTGCCACGAACAGGAGATATACGGCAAGCTCACAAGCCGACGAGTCAAAGCACCTCCCGTCCGAGGTAAGCGTAGAGGCCGTCATAGAGCGCATCGCTGTGGCGGGTGAGGATCTCGTCGTCCGGTAGGGCGAGCTGCATGCCCCTGATTATGGCGTCGAGGCCCTCCGACTCCGGGCGTCCAAATTTCTCGTCAATGAGGTCCGCGTCGTGGATGATCTCGGCTATCTCGGCCAACACGGGGTCCTTTAGCCCGTACTCTTTGAGGAAGGTCTCGAAGGAGCAATCCTCGCCGTGGTGGGAGAGTCTGGCACCCGCCACATCGAAGAGCTCCGCTTCTTCCGGGGCCTCGGCGGGGTCCCCGAAAAAGGCGAAGGTCGCCCCCAGGTCCACGAAGCGCCGGATCAACCACACGCAGGCGGTGCGGTCCACGTGGCAACCCTTCCGGGTGGCCCAGAGCACTAGCCCACGCCCCCGGTTGCGCCCAACTCCTCCCCGTCCTCTTCGGCGCCCTCGACGCCCCTCACAGCCTCGCGGGCGGTCTTGACCGCGCTAGCGGCCTCGTTTCTTCGGGGCGAGCGGAAGTAGTCCCGCCGGCGCTCGATCCGGAACGCCCGCTCCAGCTCCTTTAGGTCGGCCAACAGGGCCTCACGGTCCCCGCCGAGTTCGGCCTTGCGCCTCACCCGCTCGGCCCCGGCTACGATCTCCTCGTAGGCTTCCTCGCGGGAGGAGCGGAAGGACTCGACCAGGTCCCGGTCCTCCGCCACGGTGTTGGGCAGAGCCTCCCAGAGGGTAGCCTCGCCGCCGGACTCCCGGACGCGGAGTTGGAGCCACTCGAGCTGCTCGCGGGTCACGGCGTCCTCCGGCAGCGCGGCGGCCCCGTCCTGGAGGTAGAGGGCGCCCAGGGCTTTCAGCTTGCGCCAGACGGCGACCCGGTGGCGGGAAGGCTCGCGGGGGAGCTGGTAGATCAGGATTAGCCAGCGCGTCTTCCCCGCGTCGCCTACGCCAGCAGCGTCCACGCCATCCCCGCCAGGGCGCCCACCGGCACCATCACGTAGATCGGAACCTTGAACCGCTGCAACGTCGCGAACGAGACCACCGCGACGACGAGCGCGAAGACATCGAGCCCGCCTACGGAGAAGCCATCGGGGAACAAAACGTTGCTGGCAAAGAACACGGCCAGGTTGGCTATCACACCGACGACCGCCGCCGTCACCCCAACGAGGGCGGCCTGTATGCGGCGGTTGTTCGCCAGCAGCTCGATGTACGGCGCGAGGAGGAAGATAAAGAAGAAGCAGGGCAGGAAGGTCACGTAGGTCGTGATCGCCGCGCCCAGAGTACCGTAGAGCAGCGGGTCGAACGGACCCGAGAAGTTCCAGGCGCCCAGGAAACCAACGTACTGGGTCACCATGATCAGGGGCCCCGGCGTCGACTCGGCGAGCCCCAGACCCTGCACCATCTGCTCCGCCGACAGCCATCCGTAGGTGTTCACCGCGACGTCAGCCACGTAAGACAGAACAGCGTAAGCCCCCCCGAACGTGACGAATGCCGCCCCCGTAAAGAAGAGCGCCTCCCGGAAGAGCACGTCCTCCCCCCCACGCCAGATCCACACGGCGCCCACCGGCACCGCCCACAAGACGAGGAAGATCCCC
>JAIVIG010000249.1 GCA_020200675.1 Actinomycetota bacterium | reverse complement strand
GGATCGAGGTGGAGACGTTCGTGGCTTCCGGAGCGGATCCGGCGGAGCAGGAGGCGGCGGCTCCCCGGCTCGGCTCCCGCCTCGACCTCCGGCGTTTCGACGCGATCGTCGTGGATGCCCTGGCCCGTATAGTCTGTGCTCCCTGGCTCGACGGCTGGCGAGCCTCGCGTCCGGTCGTGGCGATGGTCCATGAGCTGCCGAGCATCGCGGCCGGAGTCGCCCAGGAGCAGGAGTTCGAGGAGCCATTGCTGCGTGCCGATCGCCTGGTCGTCGTGAGCGATCACGGTCGCTCTATCCTGCGAAGCCGGGGCGTTCCCGCCGAACGTGTTCGCGTCGTCTCGCCCGGCTTAGATCATCTCTTGCCACCGGATGCAGGCGCGGAACATTCCGCTCGCGAGGACTCGCTGGTGCGCGCTCTCTGCGTAGCGCAGTGGATACCGCGCAAGGATATTCTGGGTCTGGTGCGGGCGTGGACGGCCCGCAAGCGGCCGGGAACGACGCTCGAGTTAATCGGTGAGACGGACGCCGACCCGGCCTACGCAGCCTCCGTGCGCGCCGCTATCGCGGATGCGTCCGACTCCTCCATTCACGTGAGTGGCCCGGTCGACGATGCGACGCTCGAAGCCGCCTACGCCGCCGCCGACCTCTTAGTGCTACCCTCCCGGTACGAGGGTTACGGCATCGTCTACGCCGAGGCGCTCACGCACGGCCTGCCGATCATCGCGTGTGACGTGGGACCGGTTCCCGAGCTGGTCGGTGAAGAAGCCGCTCTCCTGGTACCGCCGGACGATGTCGAGGCGCTCTCCGGAGCCCTAGACCAATTGTTGGGAGATCCCGCTTTGCGAAGTCGTATGTCCGAGGCCGCCTATCATCGGGCAGAAGGGCTGCCACGTTGGGAGGACACTACTGCTGGCTTCCTACGCGTCCTGCGGGAGACGCACGTACTGCGGCCCGCGCGGCAACTGCCTTATGATCTTTCCGAGCTGTGAGGAGGGGAAGAAAAAGCACTTCTCACAGAGACCTTCGCGAGCAGAACCGGCTCTCCTGGAACGCGGTGGCGGGGTCTGCTCAGTAAGAAGCATGGCCAACGACGTGAGTAATGGTTCAATAACACTGCAACCCGCTGTAACGGTAGTTTGTTGTTAGCGCGCATAGAGGCATAGCCCTTTGCCCGAGAAGACCTGCTCAACCAGCCGCCGTAACTCTTTGGGCGGGGGCCTGTCGGAGAACGCTTTCCAGTATCGCCATAGCATTACGTACGGCTCCAGCCACGCCCTCACCCTCCTCAACGCCGATGGCCAGCACATAAGAGACCGGGGTTTGGCCTTCCTTTTTCCCCCTCTCCGCCTCTGGGGCGGAGGCGGGCGAGGTCTCTTCCGTGTCGAGAACCACCCCTGGCAGCGTCTTCCCTTCCAGAAGGGCGGCGCAAGCCCACCAGCAGAAGGTGAAAGCGCAACATACCAGCTGCCAGTGACGACGAATGGCCACATCCTTCCTGACCTGGTAGTGAGACCAACCCAAAGAGTTCTTTACCTGCTTGTAGCTCTGCTCTATCCAGCTTCGTAGAGAGTAGAGCCTGCTCACCTCGGCCACGTCGGCCGCTCCGAGCTCGCTTTCGCCCGCCCGTGACGAGCCGGGGGCCGGCAGGTTGGTCACCAGGTACCAGGTGGTGAGCTCCGGCAACTCGGCCGGGTCGGTGGTGGCCACCACCAATCTTCTTCGCTTCTCCGGCCCGAACGGCCAGCACTCGGCTTCCAAGGCCCACCACTGCTCGGCGCGCCCATCCCGGAAGGTGCGTTCGAGTCTGACCCATTCGCCAGGATCTTCGGGACTATCCCAGGGAGCAAGGTACGCTACCTCCTCGACCGTGCCGGGCTCTCCTACGGGACGGTACCAGGCGTAGGAGGGCTTTATGGCCAGCACGTAGGGTATCCCTCTGTTCTCCAAACCCTCCTTGAGCTTGCGGTGCTCGCCGTAGAGGATGTCCGCCACCACCGCCCTAAAGGGGATCTCCATCTCTAGCGCCCGCTCAACCAACTCCAGGGCAATCTTCGGCTTGGTGCGAAACTCTGGATCGGCCTTGCCTTCGTCGAAGTGGTGAGCGGGAGTGTAGGGCTCGACCTCCAGAGGGTAGTAGATTCTCTCGTCGGCCCACAGGCTGCTCACGGAGACCACCCCATTGTCTATCTTGCCGATGCCGCCCAGGTACTGCCTGCCGACGTGGGCGGTCTTGGTACCGTCTTTACGGTCGCCGGTCTCGTCTATGACCAGAGCTCCCCCTTCGTCCGGGGCCGTCTTCGGATCGTCGAGCATCAGCTCCACCCTGCGCCGGTTTACCTCCTGGGGGTCCCATGTCGACTCCGAAAGGAACCACTGCAGGCCCTGCGCTTCCTTGCGTTGCGCCCCAACCACCGGCTCGGTGTTGGCCAGGGCGGTCAGGGTCTTGTTGCGCTCGTCCGGCAGCAGCAACCCTTCAAGGTAGCGGCGGAAGGCTTGGCGCTGGGCGAGGGTACCGAAGAGATCGTCGAAGCGGGCGGCGTAGTCCTCCAGCGGACCAGGGGCGGGAGTTGCCGGTAGTCGTTTGGTCATGTGTCACCTCCACTGCCAGTACAGCACAGCTGATACCCCCGTTCAACAAACTACCGTTACAGCACGTTGCAGTAGAGATGAATCAGGCACAGCATCTCCTCGCATGAGAAGGGGGCCGTGCCCCGCGTATTCTCTCAGCCTCTCCATCTGCTGGGCCAGGGAGTAGCTGCTCTTCGCCTGCTCCGTCCTCGAGGAGGCCCACATCCGGGTGCGGGCCGAGGAGTGCCCCTCCGAGAGGAGCAAAGAGGAGGCCACGAGTGAAAGACTGGCAGCGCGTTCTGTGGGCCGTAGAAGCTCCCCTGCGGGCAAAGACCGATCTTCTGTGAGTTTCTGAATCACCAGGAAGATTCTTGTCTGAACCTTTTGATG
>JAIVIG010000248.1 GCA_020200675.1 Actinomycetota bacterium | reverse complement strand
GCCGATAACCTGGCCGCGAAGGTCGCCCTAGCACGCGAACGAGAGCTCAAGAGAGTCGACTTCTATCACTACGGCTTCTGTCGACTGCGTTCTCTGGACTGGATTCATCAGTCACTTGCCGCTGACTGAGCTCGGCTTGTCCGTACTGACTTTGTGCAACACTGTTCGGCGGCGCCTTAGCGTTGTTCCTCTGCGCGCGCCTTTGTGGCTCCTTCTTTTCATTCGGTTGGTACCGCTTCTCCGAAGCATTCCGGTTCTTTGAGGTATACAGCCGGAGGATTGCTGGGCCGTCGTCGCAAGGCAGCATCAAACTCCCGTTGCCTCTCCGTCAGCTCTACCCAAGGTGCCGGCGGCTCCGGCACCTTGGCGGGCAGCGGTCGACCGTTCACAAGCGTGAGTGTGTTCCGGATCATCTCCGTGCCCTCGCGCATATTGAGATGTACGTCATAAAGGGGGAACCGTCCGCGCTCGACCGCGAACAGCGCCAGGTCGGCGTACGATCCCGGCCTGAGGGAGCCGAGTTCCGGAGTCAAGCCGAGTATCTCGGCGGGCCTCGACGTTGCCGCCCTGATTACCTCGCTAAACGACATCCCCAGATATAGAAACTTGCTGAGGCAGGTGGGCAGATCGAACATCGGTCCGTGGACGCTCAGCTGGTGAATATCGCTCGAGATTACGTCTATCTTGTAGTCTGCCTCAAACATCGCTTCAGCGGTCTCGAACGAAAAGGAGCCGGAACCGTGTCCAACGTCCATGATTACACCGGCATCCCGCGCGCGCTTGGCGGCCTCGATAACCCGACCACGTTCATCTACGAGGCGCATGGTTAAGCCGGTTGAGCAGTGAGTCAAGATATCGCCAGGGCGCATGAGATCCAGCACATCCTCAATACTGGGAGGGCCATAGCCGATGTGGACCATGAGGGGCAACTCGCGCTCATCGGCAGCCCGGCGAGCGCGCCGGAGAGGTTCGAGGCCGTTTTCCCCCACGGTCCTCCGGTCAATGCGCACCTTCAAGCCCCGCACCAGCTCAGGGTACCGGCTCGCAAGCTCTGTACAGAGGTCAACGTCGCAGTAAGCGAGGTTGGAGAGTTCATATGTCTCGGCGACCAAACCGATTGAAGAGATATTCAGCAGAGCAAAGATGCGCACGGTGGCTGGCTTAACGATAAACTCATAAAAGCCGGGCAGCGTAAAAGCACCGGACGATCCTACATCAAGCCAGGTGCTGACTCCGGTATGCCACGCGATTGCGTCGGCGTCAATGCCCCAGAAAGTCACTCCACGGTAGACATGCGTATGCAGGTCGACCAGACCAGGGGTGACGTACTGTCCGGTTGCGTCGATGACCTCGAATGCAGCCTCAGCTGGGATTGCACGGTCCACCGCGGCGATACGACCCGCCCTGACTGCGATATCAAGTCGGCCGTGATAATTACCGGCCGGATCGACTACCTCTCCGTCCTTAATTAGCAAATCGAAACGCATTGTCTTTGTAGTCTATTGACTCTCAACCAGTGGATCAAACCGCATACTGTATCGATCCGCGCGGCGGTGGCTCCTCTGCGCCGGCCACAGCAACCAGGGATCGCGCCCGACGAGTGGCTCACCTTCGAGGAGGCGGCGGCCTACCTCAAGAAGACACCGAAGGCCTTCGAGAAGATCGTCGCCAAGGGTGAGATCCCGCACCACTACCAGATCCGAGCGGGGTATCTTCTTTTCCCGTAAGGAGCTCGACGAGTGGCTGATGGGGCGGTGAAGGGCGAAAGACCGGCAAACCTTTTCGTCAGGCCCCATCCCGATTTCAACTCTGCATACCACTACGATAACGCTTACCATAACGCGGAGAGGGTCGGCGGGGGTTTATGGGGGTTAAGTAGAAAGCGGTCAGGAGAAAAG
>JAIVIG010000524.1 GCA_020200675.1 Actinomycetota bacterium | reverse complement strand
AGGTTGGAGAGCTCGAGCTGAGGACCCGTCCCGGAGAGGTCTCCGTGAGAGCCCGCATCTACGAGCCGGAGGAAGAGTATGAGTAACGCCCCGATAAAGCTCTCCAGGAAGCCACAGCCGGCGGAGCCGGCGGCGAGAACCCCGAAGGGCGCCAGGACCGCGTGCATACGCACCTTCGGCTGCCAAATGAACGTCCACGACTCGGACCGCATGCGGCGCATGATCCTGGACGCAGGATACGCCGAAGTTCACTCCTACGAAGAAGCCGACCTCGTCATCCTCAACACCTGCTACGTCCGCGAGAACGCCGTTGACCGCGTACGCGGACATCTCGGCGAACTGAACCGCCTCCGTCGCGAGGGTCGCGTCAAAAAGGTTGCCCTCGCTGGCTGCATCGGCGCCTCAGACGAGTCCTCAGAGCTCCAGCGCCGCTATAACATAGACCTCGTCCTGGGCACGCATAATACGTACGAACTCGCTGAGTTCGTCGGGCTACCGACGATGGAAGAAACATACACGCCGGAGCTACCAGGCACCGAGGGAGAACACAGCGAGTTCGTTACGATTATGACGGGGTGCAACTACCAGTGCAGCTACTGCATCGTACCGACGGTAAGGGGGCGCATGGTCTGCCGACCGATGGAGAGCGTGCTGGAGGAGGTCGAGAGGCTAGTGGAGAGTGGGACCGGCTACGTCACGCTCCTGGGACAGACCGTGGACGCGTGGAGGCACGACGGGAAGCGGTTCTGCGATCTTCTCCAGCGTGTGGCAGATAAGGCGCCGCGCGTGTGGTTCACGACCAGCCACCCCTCGAACATGGAGGACCGCACCCTGAGGCTCATCGGGGAGAAGGAGACAATAGTAAAGAGGCTGCACTTGCCCGTGCAGTCCGGCTCGGACAGGATGCTAAAGCTCATGCACCGCGGCTACAAGTCGGAGCGCTACCGGCGCAAGATCGAGGTGTTCCGGGAAGCGGTTCCCGACGGGACCTTGAGCACCGATATCATAGTCGGCCATCCCGGAGAGACGGAGGAGGATCACGAGCGGACGGTCGAACTGGTCGAGGACTGCGGCTTCGACTCCGCCTACGTCTTCAAGTTCTCACCGAGAAAGGGCACCGAGGCGGCGGAGCTGGATGGAACCGTGCCGGAGGGCGTGGTTCAGCGGCGATTTCTCGAGGTGCTGAGGGCCGTGGAGCAGAACGCCTTCGCGCGCAACCAGCGCAAGGTCGGGAGCCTGGAAGAGATCTACATCCGGCACGGGAGCACCGAGGACGGCAAGGCGATCGGCGAGACCTGGAGCGGACACGCGGTGCACGTGAAGACGGATGCGAAGCCCGGGGAATACGTCAGGGCAAGGATAGGGTCGGCGGGGCCGCACGTGCTGTACGCTGGGGAAACGGCCCTCTGACAAACACCGCGAAAAAGCAGGCTCTTGTGGTGTGCGGGCCGACGGCGAGCGGGAAGAGCGAGCTCTCGGACGCGCTTGCCGAGAGGATGACGGCAGAGATCGGCGCTCGGGTACCCACCCTGGTCGTTGACTCGATGCAGGTGTACCGTGAGATACCCACGATAACCAACCAGGCCAGGCGGCGGCCTGCCGAGCTCATCAGCATAGTATCCGTCGTGGAGGAGGTGGAGGATCAGACGAGGCGCATCGCACAAAGGATAACCGCCAGCGCTCCCAACCCCAGGCGCACTTCGAGGGAGAAGGAGCTAGAGCTCGCCGAAGCCCCGGATCGGGGCTCCATATGGGATGCGGAGATACGCTACGGCGCTATCATGATCTACCTGCGCCCGGACAGAGAGAAGCTCGACACCGCCATCTTGAGAAGGTCGGAGAGGATCGTCCGCGACGGCCTCGAAGAGGCGGCGAAGATAAGGGAGCTCACGGGAGTCAACGCCTCCGTCATAGACTCCATCGGGGTGCGTGAGCTGGTAGAGCACCTCGAAGGAAAGACGACCATACAAGAAGCGCGGGACCAGATCTCCACCCGGACGCGAAGGCTGGCTCGGCGCCAGATCCGGTGGTTCGACAAACTAGCCCGCACCCTGCAAAGACAAACCAGGGTAAGAGTCGTCGAAAACCGGGCCAAGGTCGATGCCTCAAGCGTTTTTGAATTGTATGCATGGTAGAATGGGGGAGATGATAGAGGAGAGAGAAGAACGCGCCGTACTGGTGGGGGCGGGCGAACCGCGCCACGTGGGCGAGCTGAGAAGGTTGGCGACCACGCTCGGGATGGATGTCGTGGGCGTCCTTGAGCAGGGGCGCAGGGACGGGAGAGGGTACCTGGGCCGCGGCAAGCGGGAGGAGTTACGCGGGTTTGTAGAGGAGGTCGGCGCGCGGTTCGTGGTGGCGGACGACGAGCTCACGGCCTCGCAGGCGAGGGTGCTGGAGAGGGCTGCCGGGACCACGGTGGTGGACAGGACGGAGTTGATCATCCGCATCTTCGAGGCCCACGCGAGGGACGCGGCGAGCCGCCTCGAGGTGGAGCTCGCTGACCTCGAATACCGCTTGCCCAGGGTGAAGGGAAGGAACCCGGAGCTTAGTCGCCTCGGGGGCGGCGGGAACATAACC
>JAIVIG010000523.1 GCA_020200675.1 Actinomycetota bacterium | reverse complement strand
GCAAAGAGGCTTTGGTAGAAGCGGTAGGCGCGGCGCTATGTGCGGTCACTGCCGAAGACGCCTGGGGCTACTTCGAGCATGCCGGGTACCGTCCGACAGGTCAACCACTGTGAAACGTGCTGTTAGAAGATTAAAGAGCGGGTCGAAGAGGCCTGTCAGGAATTCGATCACGCGCCGTCCTTAAACGTCGTCGGGGATTCGGTATATGGTCTGTCCGTCGAGCCCCCGCAGCGGCAGGCTTTAGGGGAGTGTTAGGCTATGAGTTGCGTGGTAAGACGAGGCTCGCGGGCTTCGACCCACCCACCAAGGCCGGAGAAGAGGACGAAGAAGGAAATGAGCATGGAGACGACCGGCTCGGACCACCCGCCGTACTCAACCAGAGCAGTACCGTCGAAGACGAGCGCCACCGACAGGAGCCCGGCCAGTATCGAGCAGGCGGCGAGGAGAGGCTCGTGGTGGCGGAGGGCGTGGTTTGCCAGGTACCCGGCACAGCCCACGGCGCTTAGCGCTGCGAGCAACGACAAACCGTAGCCGGTACCGGCATAAACTTCTTGTTGCGGGAGCAAGACTGCCAGGAGCAGCCCGATCGTGGGCAGAACGAGCCTCAGCAGTTCTCCCGGTGTAGCACGCGAGCCGTTCCCTTTGTACATCCTAGGGAGTCGCGAGAACGCCAGGCGCGGGAAGAGATTTTCCACACCGAGATTCTAGCACCCGTAGCGCCTCCGGCGGGACTTTCGCTAGACCGAGTTCGATGCGGATCGGAAGCGGTTCGGAGCGTGCGATTGTTCGGGAGAGTGAGAAGGACTCGCGGATTTCAGCGATCCGGGGAAACCCTACCCGTTGCGGTTTCTTCCTACGCCGGTCCCTACTGCTCGGGGAAGAAGATGTCCTTGACGGTGATGTTGACTTCGGTTACCTCGAGGCCGGTGAGGTTCTCTACGCGACGTAGCACGTTGTCGCGCATAGCACTGGTCACGTCGGGTATAGACCGGCCGTAGGGCACCGTTACGGTAAGGTCGATCGCCGTCTGCGTCTCACCGACCTCGGCGGAGACCCCGCGCGAGCCTCTCGCGCTGTCGGTGACCCTGTCGAAGAGTTCTCCCATCGTGGGCGAGTTGTCGCCCGGTATGCTACCGCCGCCGCGCCCAGTGTCGATCGCCGGCTCGGCGCCCGAGACCTCCTGCACCGCCGTGCTGGCGATGCTGGTTACCACGGCGTCGTTTATGGTAGTCGTCCCCCGGTCGGTCTGGAGCGAGCTTCGCTCTCTGCTCCCTACTTCTGCCACGGTCTCCTCCTTCTTTTCCTCTCCCAAATTATCTCCCAGCATACTCGCTACCGGTCTCTCACGCCCGCCCTCGAAAAGGGCTGCGCGGAGGTTAATCGTGCGTTAAGCTAAACGCCCCTGCCGGACAAGGGAGCGGTGAGGAAGGAGCTTCGGGAAGGAGGAGACAGATGGCGATAGAGCCGGAGTCGATCCGCAACGTTTGTCTGATCGGGCACAGGGGGAGCGAGAAGACCGTCCTCGGGGAGGCGATGTTGGGGCTTGCATCGGGGAGACAGGGGCCCGCCGCGGGCAACGTCCTCGACTACGCCGAGGAGGAGGTCGAGCGCGGGATGACGCTTGGGATGAGCGTCGCCCACCTCGATTAAGGGCGTCTACGGGCTCCTCAGCGGCACCGCCTTCGTCGACGGGCAGCAGACGAACGAGGTCCCCGACGGCATGGCAGAAGAGGTCGAGGTCGCCAGGATCCAGATGCTCGAGACCATCGCCGAGAGCGACGACACGCTGCTTGAGAAGTACCTCGAAGGCGAGGAGCTCACCACGCAGGAGATGTTCGAGGGGATCAGGAAGGGGATAGCGGACGGCCTCATCATCCCGGTGCTGGCGGCGAGCGTAGAGAAGATGATCGGGGTGGACCGCGTACTCGACGTGATCGCCGGCAGCGCCCCGAGCCCCGTAGACCGCTCCCGCTGGATGACCGAGGAGGGCGAGGAGGTCCCCTGCGACCCGGACGGTCCCTTCGCCGCCTACGCCTTCAAGACCTACGTCGATCCGTACGCCGGCCGCCTGAGCGTTCTGCGCGTCGTGAGCGGCCGCTGCCGCTCGGACGAGGCCCTGACCAACCCGCGCACCGGCTCCACCGAGCGGCTCGGCGGCATCTCGCACCTCATGGGCAAGGATCGAGCCAACGTAGACGAAGCCGTGGCAGGAGACGTCATCGCCGTCGCCAAGCTGAGAGACACCCATACCTTCGACACGCTCTGTCGCCCCGAGGCGCCGATGGTCTTCGAGCCCGTGGAGTTGCCGGAGCCGACGACGGCTTTCGCCGTGGGCGCGAAAACCCGGGGCGAAGAAGAAAAGGTCTTCGAAGCCATCCGCAGGGTTGCAGACGAGGACCCTTCGCTCTCGCTCGGGCGGTCCGGGGACACGGGAGAAGACATCCTCTCCGGGCTGGCGCAGATGCACGTGGAGTTCGCCATCGAGCGCATCGCGCGGCGGTATGGGGTCGAGGTCGAGGCCCGGGCGCCAAAGGTGCCGTTCAAGGAGACGATCTCCGGCACGGCCCAGGCCCAGGGGCGCTACAAGAAGCAGACCGGAGGCAGGGGCCAGTTCGGGGACGCCAGGATAGAGCTCTCGCCGCTGCCCCGCGGTTCCGGCTTCGAGTTCGAAGACGGCATCGTGGGCGGCGCGATCCCGCGCCAGTTCATCCCGGCGGTCGAGAAGGGTATCGTCGAGGCGATGCAGGAGGGCGCTCTGGCCGGCTGCCCGGTCGTGGACGTGAAGGTGAGGCTCTACGACGGCGCCTTCCATTCGGTCGACTCCTCGGAGGCGGCGTTCAAGGTGGCGGGCTCTATGGCGTTCAAGAGCGCGTTCGCGCAGGCCAACCCGGTCC
>JAIVIG010000044.1 GCA_020200675.1 Actinomycetota bacterium | reverse complement strand
AGCAGCGCCTGCGCCGCGTCGCGACGCTCCGGGAGCACGCTGAGGTCGAGCACGTTTCCGTCCTGGCCTGTCGAGTTCACCATGAGCACGGCGTAGCCCAGGAGGGCCTCCCCCTCCTTCACGGCCAGGACGGTCACCGGGAACTGGGGAGAGCCGGGGCCGTAGCGCCAGCGCAGGAACGCCGCGTCCTTCTCCGGCACGCACGGTACGCTGGCGGCGACGTTCTCGAACAGCTCGTCGAAGGACTCGTCGAATCCTTCGACCATCCCCACCCTCAGACCACCCCCGAAACCGCTGCTCAACGCCTCATCGACCGTCCGGAGCCCCCAGTTCAAGAGCGCCTTTGCCGGCGCGGGGATCGGCGCGCGCGGGCGCACCGAGGGCGGCACGATGTGCTCTCCAAAGTCGTCCTGAGGTTCCCCATCGAGGGTACCGGGGTGGCTCGCATACCCGCGGGCGATCACGGTCTGCTCCCCGAGGTTCAGGAGTCTTCTCACGGGCGAGGGGATCGACGGCGCCGGGAGCCTGGAGACGTTCAGGAGCTTCGCCGCGTATTGCAGCTGCCCGGCCACCTCGGCCCCCAGGCGCGTCTCGACCCCGATCACCGCCGGCACCATGTCGCAGGCGACGCAGTTCTCGACGGTACGGAAGAACGTGCGCATCAGGGAGATTGCCTGGAAGCCGTGCCGGGAGTGCACCATGTAGTCGCAGGGCGTGTAGGCGACGACCCGCTGCCCGCCGATCCGGTAATATTGGGGCGTCGCCGCCAGGTGGCCCACAACCCGACCATCCTCATCCACCGCGACCCAGCGATACAACGCGCTCCCGAGAGGGTGGCGCCTGAACCAGCGGTAGGCGGAGGAATAGAACTCCACGTCGCGGGTCTCGGGGAATTGGGGGTACGCGCGGATACGCAGGCTCGCCACGCCGTCTTCGAGCGAAGGGTCGTCGAGCGGCCGTATTACCACCTTCATCGTCGGAGCCTCGAAGTGCTACCTCCGCCAACCCTTACCCGTTCTGCCATACAACTCCCCTACTCCGCGAGAATCCCGGGCAGCTCTGGCCCGAGGGGTAGAGTGTAAAGGAACGGTCAGATGGATTAAAGCGGAGATCGGTCCCAGACAACCCGCGACGTTCGAGATCCGCGTACGTGCACGACACTCCCGCCAGCGGGGTCCAAGGAAGACAAACCTTTGCCCCTGGGTCTTTGTCGTGGTTTGTTCGCCGGGAACTGAGGGCGAGTCTTTCTCCTGGCCTGGAGCACAGGGGCTCATTGTAGAAGCCGTGAGGAGGTCTCGCGGGCTCCCTGCTCCTGGCACGAATTCTCCTGGTACCGGATGACGGGGTCGCTCGTTCGGCGCTTGCCGAAGCCCGAAGGTCGTCGCCGCTCTCGCGTCGAAGGAGTAGCTACTCTTGTTAAACCCCTGTTGAATTCTGTAAGATCCTCGCACTTTGGCACCTCACGGAACAACCAAATCGAACGTGCAGGATCTTCCAGGTGCGTCACTCCTGAGCCGCCGGGACTGGGTTTACTCGCTCAGCCTCCTAGTCCCTCTTTTCGTTTACAACCTGGTCTTAAAGGCCCTGGACGTCGCTTCTGGATACGATGACCCGGGGCTCGGCGCGACCCTCGAATCTATGCGATCGGACGTCTTTTTCAACCTGGGGTACGCGTCGCTCTGGGTTGGACTATTTGCCGTGACGCGCGGCCTCGCGCGCTGGGCCGTGGTCTTCCTCTTCCACGTCGTGACGATGCTCGTGGTCGCCGTGACCACGCTCGCCCACCTGTACCTATGGCAAACTGGCGATACGCTCGACTACGGGACCGTCGCCGAGTGGGTCTCCAGGCTCGACGAGATGCAGCCGAGTCTCTACGAGGGAGGAGGCCCGCTCTCGGTCCGGGTGCTCCTCTTCGCCGCCCTCTTCTACACGGCTTCCGGTCCCCAGCTCGTAACGCGTGCCGTCGAGCGCGTCGCGCGGTGGCGAGGAGGGCCAGGGAGGTTCCGTACCGGAAGACCCAAAATCTCCTTCCTGGGCTCTATAGGGCTCCTTCTCCTGGCGTTAGGGTTCGGCTGGCTCTCGTTGCTCACCGGCGCCGTCACGCCGGCGCAGGCTCCAGTAGTCAACCTGGCCCTGACGGGGCTCGAGGAGACGAGCAGCACCGAAGAAGATGCCCCGGATGACGGCTCACCGGCTACCGGGCTTTCGGCCACCGATACGGAGGCGACCACCGAGGAGGATAACCTGGATGCTGGCCCGGCCGACAACCTTTCGGCCGTCGATGCGGTACTTGCGGAGACGCCCAGGACCGAGAAGCGTAACGTCGTTCTGATCCACCTGGAGTCGACCCGCGCCCAGTCGGCGACGCCCTACGACGAGGACCTGAAGACGATGCCGTTTCTGGGCGAAACGGCCAGGAGTAGCCTGCTGGCCGAGCGGGCCTACGCGGTCGTCCCGCGCTCCTCCAAGGGGAGCACCGCGGTCAACTGCGGGGTCGAGCCGCCCCACTACCCGGGCCCGGAGTTCGAGCCGGGCCGCATCCCCTCTCCGTGCCTGGGCGGCCTCCTCAAGGAGCAAGGCTACAGGACCGTCTGGTTCCAGTCGGTGTCCAACGCCGCGAACAGCCACTGGGACGACGACCTCGCGAGGAACTTAGGCTACGAGGAGTTTTACTCGCCCGAGACGATGAACACGCAGGGCTACCAGGCAACGAACTCCTTCGGCTACGAGGAGGACATCATGCTGGGACCGAGCGAGGGGTGGCTCGTAAACAATGGCTACGACGGGCCCTTTCTGGCCGAGTACTTCACGGGCACGGGGCACTACGGCTACGATTGCGTCCCCAACCGCTACGGGTACGAGAGCTTCTCGGAGGACGAGGAGCTCGACCGCTACCACAACTGCCTGCGCATGCTGGACTTCTTCCTGCAGAATCTCTTCGACCAGTACCAGCGGTTGGGGCTCTACGAGGACACGATCTTCGTCCTGTACGGCGATCACGGCGAGGGCTTCCGCGAGCACAGGGGTCGCTACATGCACGGCGACACCATTTATGAGGAGGGCATTAGGATCCCCCTGATCGTCCACGATCCCAAGCGGGTCGAGGACGGCGAGCGGGCGCAAGGGTTGTCGAGCCAGATCGACGTGTTGCCCACCGTGTTGGACCTGCTGGGCTACGAGGTAGAGAACGGAGAGTATCCCGGCTACTCGCTCCTAAATCCGGTGCCCGAGGACCGCACCATAAGGTCCAACTGCATCGCCAATCGCAAGTGCATGGCGAGCATAAGGGGCTTTGAGAAGTACGTCTACAACTACGGCAACCTGCCCGACGAGTTCTTCGACCTCTCCGAAGACCCCTACGAGCAGAACAACCTGGCGGACGAACGCAGCGAAGAAGAGATAAACGAGCGGCGCGAAGACCTCCTCGAGTGGCGCCGGAGGGACGATGCCGAGTACGGTCCGATAACGTTCGAGGGCACCCCGTACCAGGGCGCAGCGTACTATGAGGACGAGTAGCCCTTGACGCGGCGATTCGCGACTGCTCGAAAGGACCGTCCGGGCATTAGGGTGCCGGGGACGATGCACGCGGATCGACCCTACCGCGAGCCGCTCCGATCGAGGGGATTGTAGATGCCGACGGGGATCAAACCCACCCGGCGAAACGTTCTTGCTTCGGTGGCTTTCCTGCTGGTCGTGCCTACGCTCACTCATCTGCTGTTCTCCTGGAGGGGCTTCGCTCCCGTCGACGACGGGTTTACGCTCGCCTACAGCAGGCGCATCCTGGAGGGGCAGGTTCCTCACCGCGACTTCATCATCATACGCCCCTTCCTCTCCCCCTTGCTCCACACGCCCTTCGTTCTCTTCGGCGGCGAATACACCTACTGGGTATCCCGTTTCTTCGTGTGGTTCCAGTTCGCGTGCATCAGCTGGGCCTGGGTATGCATCGCCAACCGCGCTCTCGGCAACCCTTTCGACAACGCTACGAAGCTGTTCGTCGCGCTGGTAAGCTTCGCTGCTTCGGTCCATTATTTCGTGCTGACGGCGTGGCATACGGTCGATGGCCTGTTCCTGACGTCGATCGGGGTGTGGGCGCTCCTGACGCAGCAGCACAAGGGAGCGAGGATCTTTGGCTACCTGCTGATCGCCTCCGCCTACCTGTGCAAGCAAAGCTTCTTGTTCATCGCTCCGTTGGCCGTACTGCTCCTGGGCGATTGGCGAGAGAAGAAGTATTGGCTGACCATAACCCTACCCGCGGTCGGTTACTGCGCTTATCTGTTGGCTACGGGCTCCCTCTCGGAAGCCGTCCTGCAGATGGCTTCGCAGACGGGTTTCGTATCCACGGGCGTATTGAGTTATCTGAACTACGGCACCTTGCTCGGCGTGTTGGCGGGGTATTGCTCGACGTTTCTGCTGAGCACCAGCTCCGTGCCGATGCTGCGTGCCGAACGCCTACCGAGATACGTCGGGGCGGCGCTACTGACGGCGATGCCGGCGTTCTTTATAGCGGTGGGTCTATACCGCGGGAGCCTCGGCATAATCTCTTTCGGCATCTTCGGGATGGTAGTTGGCGCGGTGCTGTACCGGGTTTCGGCCCGAACGGCGCGAGACGGAGATAAAACGCCCGTTGCGTTGATAGTCCTGTTGTTGGCGTGGAGCGCTTCACTCTCGGTGGGGTACAACTTTCCGGCCTTGTTCCTGGGACCCCTGTTCACTATGCTGGCGGCGTTCGTGTACTCCGTACGTGGGTCCCTAGATCCCAGGTTCCTCCGCGCGACGCTGGTCGTTGCGGGGGTAGCGATCCTGCTGGGCTTTGGCGTGGCCAGACCCTACTACATATACCGGGAGCAGCCATCCAGCGAGCTGACCAAATCTCTGGATGGAGTGCTGCCGGGCGGGCGTTTGATCTACACGAACCCGAATACCTACGATTTCCTGGTGGATCTCAACGAAGCTACAGACGAAGTTTCGTCGAGAGACAGGACGTACGCGATCGTTCCGGACGTTCCCGGATACTGGGTCCAGTCGAGACAGATGAATCCCTTGCCTATAGATTGGCCCCAGCCGGTCGAGTTGGGTAGCCAACGCCTGGTCGACCGCGTCACGAGGGACCTGGAAGCCGAAAGGGGAGAAGTGGTCGTAATAGTGCAGAAGGTACACGCTTTCTACCTGGCGGACGGGTTCGTACCGCTAGATGAGGACCAGTACGCGGTGGTGCAGTATGTTCACGCGAACTTCGAAAAGACCGGCGAGACCGAGTTCTTCGAGCTCTACGAGTGAATCCGTGCTGTGGGATATATGTTGGGGCGTAAAGGCCGGGGCGTAGAAGCCCCGGCCCTCATTCGTTTCTTCCCGGTTTTGTCGGGTAGGCTGGTGCCGCTTAGCGGGTGACCTTTCGGACCAGCAGCCCGCCGCCGACGAGCAGGGCGCCGGCGCCGAGACCGAGCAGCGAAGCGTTGATGGGAACGCCACCGGTCTTCGGCATCTCTTTCATCTTGTCGCCTTTCTGCGCGGCCTTGGCGGCCTTTGCTTCGGCCTTGGCAGCCTTTTGGGCTTGTTTGGCAGCCTTGTCGTTCTGAGCCATGGCGGGGGCGGCGGCTACCATTAGCGCCATCGCCAGCATGGCTACCAACAACATCAGCTTCTTCATAAGCTGCCTCCTCTTTCACGCGATCCCTCACGGACCACTCGTACCGGCGATCATACCCAAACATCGGGGACGTCAAAAGACTCTTCGGGACAACCGTTAAAGTCTAGACAAGAGATCTGCCATCGAAGAACAAAGGTCGTCTCCGCCCTCTCGCCAACGATATGCGATCCGGGCCTCCGCGCGACGCCCAAACGCACCGCGGGCGGCGAGGCGTGCCAAACCACGAGTGCATAGCCGGGGACGAGGGCTTGGGAAGCGGATTTAGTCGCGTAGAATCCGCTTATGGAGTCTCCGGTAAGGTTCGAGCACGACCTTCTTCCCGGCGCCGAGGCTTCGCACCACGCGACCGTAGAGCGGGTGGTCGCGGAGATGCGGGAGCGGGTAGACGAAACGCTTTCCCTGCGAGCGATGGCCGAGATCGCTCACCTCAGCCCGTATCACTTCGCCCGCACGTTCCGGCGGATAACCGGCATTCCGCCGGGGGAGTTTCTCAGCGCCTTGCTCCTGCAGAGGGCAAAGGAGCTGCTCCTGACCACGGATCTCTCCGCGAGCGAGGTCTGCTACGAGGTCGGCTACAAGAGCCTCGGGACCTTTACGAGCCGCTTCACGCAACTCGTGGGGGTGTCGCCGGGACGCATGCGTCGGCTGACGGAGGAGCTGAGCGCGGCCCTGGAAGGCGTTGCCGGCGCAGAGAGGCCGCCGATCCCACCGGAGCCCGAGAACGCGGGCGTCACCTTCAGGCTCCACGGCGACGGTCTCTCCGGGTCCTGGATCTTCGCGGGTCTCTTCCCCGGGGCCGCGTGCCCCAACGGAGGCCCGTGGCCGGCGTGCTCCTCGACGCGCCGGACGTCTATCGTCTCGGTCCGATCCCTGACGGCTCCTACCACCTCATGGCCGCCGCCCTGCCCCACTCGGAAGATCCCCTGGACTCCCTGCTACCCGGCTCAGCCCTACGGGTCGGCCGCGGCAACGGGCCACCACTGCTGGCGCGAGGAGGGGGCACAGCCGGGGTGGCGGAAGTGGAGATGCGCTCGCCGAGGACCACCGACCCTCCGGTCCTGCTCGCCCTTCCCGCGCTCCTACCCAAATTGCTCGCCGCTCCCGGCAGCCCATAAACCGCCGGGGCAAAGAGCAAGATAGAAGAAGTGCCATCGAGACCTATCGCGTACGCTTGGCTTGCGAGTAAGGACGATCGACGCAGAGGAGCGAAGATGGCGATAACCAGAGCCGGCACGGTCGGTATATACGTGAGCGACCAGGACCGGGCACTCGACTTCTACGTGAACAAGCTGGGCTTCGAGAAGCGCCTCGACGAGCCCATGGGGCCCGAGGCTCGCTGGATAGAGGTGGCCCCGACCGGCGCGGAGACCCGCCTGGTTCTGTTCACGCCACCTGGTATGGAGGACCGTATAGGTACCTTCGCGAACGTAGTCTTCGAGTGCGACGACATCCAGACTACTTACGAAGAGCTGTGCGGCCGCGGGGTGGAATTCAGCGAGGAACCCAACGAGCAGCCGTGGGGAATGTGGGCGCAGTTCAAAGAAATCGACGGTAACGAGTTCGGTCTAATCCAGAGCTAATACCGAATCCGGGTGAATGATTCGATGCGTTCTGCTGTCCGAGAGTAGGGAGTCGGGAGGCGCTTCGCTTCGCTCGCTTAGGGAGTCGGGTAAACGACTACTACTCCCCACTCCCTACTCCCCACCCCGCAGCAGACGCGAAGTAACCAACCGGATTCCGTATAACGGTAGTTTGTTGTTAACGTACATAGAGGTAGAGACCTCCGCCCGAGAACACCCGCTCAAGCAGCGCCCTTAGCTCCGTCGGC
>JAIVIG010000522.1 GCA_020200675.1 Actinomycetota bacterium | reverse complement strand
GTTCGGGTATGTTCGTGTTCTCCAACGGGGTTCTCCCTCTCTTCCACGTCTTCTTCTTCATCCTGTTCCTTGGGATGTTGTACGGGATGCTAAGGAGTGCCGGGGGCGAGGCCAGGGGAATAGGAGGGGGACTGCCCGCGGCGGCGCTCGCCGGGGGGATCGTATTCGCGACGCTCTCGGCGGCAGGGTTCACAGTAGAAATCTTCTATCCAGCGGTCCTGCAGCGCTTCGGGGAACTCCAATCAGACACCGCTTTCGTGCTCGTATCGCTGACGCTCTCCTCATGGCTCTACCACTACTGCCAGATAGGGGCGTCAGCCATGGTGCTCTCCACCTCCCTGGTGGCCGTCAGAACGCGTGTTTTGCCGGGTTGGCTTGCTCTGGCTGGCTTGGTGGTTGCATTACTGACGTTCTTGCATTTTCTCCTCCCACTTCTGGCCGCTTTGGTGGGCCTGGCATGGGTGGCGGTGGTCTCGGTAGTGATGCTAACCGGGGGCAGCCAGGGCCCTCGGACGAGGCGCACTCGCTAGAGAGGTTTGCAAAGTGGGCGCCCCCTTTGCAAGCAATTCAGCACGCTCCGGCTTCGCCTTCGCTTCTCAGTACTTCAGCTTGTCAGCTTGTTGTTTTCGCTTGTGGCCGAGTGAGCGATTCGCGGTAAGGCGATACCCATGCGAATCGCTGGAGGGGTTCCGAAACTTCCCTAGCCGCGGTTCGGTGGCGCGGAGATCCCGCCGTTCAGACGGCGGTCTTTATGCCCTCCCGCATGAACTCATCGAGCGTCGAAAGCGCCATCCTAGCCTGGCGTTGCCTGCGTTCTGGTTTGCTCAGGCGTCTGCCGTTCTCTTTTTTCGGTACGGTTGGGACGAGGCCCCAGTTGGAGTTTATGGGCTGGAGGGTGCCTTCTTTGGTGGTGATGTAGTGGGCGAGCGCCCCCATCATGGTGCCGCGCGGCATGGTTACTGACTCCTCGCCACGGACGAGCCGGGCGGCATTGGTGCCGGCTATGTGGCCCATCGCCGTGCTCTCGACGTAGCCCTCGACACCGGTGAGCTGGCCCGCGAAGAAAAGGGGGGCTTCGCCAAGCGCTTCTCTTATCCGCATGGTGGCGTCTAGCATGTGATTGGAGGGCAAGTACGTGTTGCGGTGCATGACGCCCATGCGGGCGAAGTCGGCGTTCTGGAGGCCTGGGATAGTTCGGAATACGCGCCTCTGCTCGCCCCACTTCAGGCGCGTCTGGAAGCCGACGATGTTGTACAGGCGGCCCTCGGCGTCGTCCTGCCTCAGTTGCACGACGGCGTAGGGAATTTCGCCGGTTCGGGGGTCGGGGAGGCCGACAGGCTTCATGGGTCCGAAGCGGAGGGTGTCCTTTCCGCGGCGGGCGATGGTCTCGACAGGGAGACAGCCCTCGAAGTACAGATCCTCCTCGAAATCCTTTATGGGGCTTAGCTCGGCGGCCGCCAGGTCCTCTACGAAGGCGTAGTACTGCTCTTCGGTCATCGGGCAGTTCAGGTATGCCGCCTCGCCCTTGCCGTAGCGGGAGGCGCGGTAGATGACGGAGTCGTCCAGGGAGTCGCGGTGGATGATGGGAGAGGCCGCGTCGTAGAAGTAGAGCGTCTCCCCTGAGAGGTACTCTATCTTCTTTGCCAGCGCTTCCGAGGTCAGGGGGCCTGTCGCTACCACGGTCGGACCCTCGGGGATGTTGGTGACCTCTTTACGGATCACCTCTATATTCGGGTGGGCGTGGATCGTCACGGTGACGGCGCGCGGGAAGTCCTCGCGGGCGACCCCGAGGGCGCCGCCCGCAGGGACCTGGTTGGCTTCGGCGCAGTGTAGGATAACCGACCCAAGACGCCTGAGCTCCTCCTTGAGCAGCCCAGAGGCCGTCTCTAGAGCGAGGTTTCCGAGGGAGTTCGAGCACACGAGCTCGGCGA
>JAIVIG010000247.1 GCA_020200675.1 Actinomycetota bacterium | reverse complement strand
GAGTAATACCGCTCATCACCGAGAGGTGATCGTGGCTTAGGTGCTCCTCGAGGATGGGTGTCTGGCCTACCGGAGCGTAGGTACGTACCACCGTAGGCAAGAGGTAAAAGCCCGACTGATCCGCAAACAGGATCGTTCTACCTTCCTTCATGGCCCCTTATCTGAAAAGGCCCAACGTGTCAAACGCGGGTGCGGTTTGCATCTCTGCCTCCGATGTGCCCTTGGCGGATCGCGCCCGTTTGCACACCCTGCTCGCGGGACGAAGGAGGCCAGTGGTGGTTCGTACGTCTGAAGCGCTGAATTGACGTCCAGCCTTATCTCGGTGCTCGGTCTACGCCCTTCTTCTGCGCGCCGGCTACATGATGATCGATGGGGTGCTCTCGTCTTAAACGTGGATGCGGCCGCTCGTTCTTTTTTAACGCTACCCATCCCGGAGACGAATCTCCGAAGATGACAGCAGGGGCTTTTCGGGAGCCGGCCGCTCCCCAGTAACTGCTCTACCTCCGCATCGCGTCCTTTGAACTCCGCGCCGCGCACGAACCTCCCTTATGGCCTTCTTCTGCCGGGTTCACCTACCTCAGGCACCGCTACCGGTGAGCTCCGGCTCGCTGATGGCCTCTTCTCCCAGCTCCCGTAAGGTGTGGTGTGCCCGGCGGAGCAGCTTGCGGGCGATGGAGAGGGCCGCCCGGTTGGCCCCGATGCGCTCCTTGTTGCGTAGGTAGTACTCGTGATCTGGTGAGTTCTTCCTCCAGGCCCTCTTCGCCACCTCGAATGCCGCCCATCTCAGCACCGGCGGACCCTGCCGGCTGAGCTTGCCCGCCGCCCGTTTGTCGTCGGAGCTGTGCACGGTTATGTCCATCCCCGCATAGCGCACCGCCTTCTTCGAGCTCGAAAAGCGCCTGGTGTCGCCGAGCTCCGAAAGCAGCGCCACGCTGGTCAGCTCCCCGACGCCGTAGTGGGACATCATCAGCGCCTTACAGCCGGCCTGGGAGCGAGCGTAGGCCCGCAGCTCCTTTTCCACGGGCTCTAGCTCCTCGTTTATGTGCTCGATCATCGCCAAAGACAGGTCCACCACCTTCCGGGCCGCACCCGGAAGCTCCATATCCTCCAGGTGGGCGCGACCCTCGATAGAGTCCAGATTGCTCTGCCAAGGATAGCCATTGTGGAAGAGTTGGGCGTGGATGCGCTGCTTGTGAGTCGTGCGCTCCTCGATGAGGCTATGGCGCAACCTCATCAAAGTCCTTATCTCCTGGATGTGATCGGGTGGTATCCAAGACTCCGGAAGCCTGTCAATCACCATAAGATCCCGCAGATGCCCAGCGTCAAGGCGATCGGTCTTGGCCCGCTTCTTGCGCCCCTGCAAGGACTTGGTCTCCGCCGGCTCGGCTAGGTGAGGCTCGATCCCGGCACGCTTGATCTCCTCGACGACGTAGCGCCAGCCGGTGGTGGCCTCCACGGCGATGGCGATCTGCTTACCGGAGAACCGTTCGGTGAACTCATCGAGCCACTCTCTGAGGCTCTCGCGGTCGGCGGGGCGGATCTTGCCGCGGTGTACTTCGCCGCTGTCCGTCTGTACGTAGTCGAAGGTGATCTGCTTCCTATGCACGTCGAAACCACCTAAAATGTCCACTCGGGGCCTCCTCAAGCTCCGTTATTTACACAACACGGGGGTATGGTCTCACCATTCCCGCGTCTGAGCTGGGGAGGCCTCACTTCATCGGAGCCTCTTCCTGGGGCCTTTTCATGTCATCTTTTTTAGCTCAGGCCAAGTCTCTTCCTTCCAGTGCTCTATAGCCTTCTCGTCCCGCTGGTTGGCCCGGCGCTTTGGCTTCTGTAGTGAAAGCCCAAGCGCCCTAACGAGGCGACTCACATGAGCTGGATGGTACCTGACCCCAAAACGCCGCCGGATCACCTCACCCACCCTCTCGCACGTCCACAC
>JAIVIG010000043.1 GCA_020200675.1 Actinomycetota bacterium | reverse complement strand
GTACTCGCGTCCCGCCTCGCGCTGATCAAAACCGCCTCGGGGTAAGAGGAGACGAGCTCTCGCCGTCGCTCCTCGGAGACCAGGTCGAGCTTGTTGAGGCACAACACCGCCTCGCGGCTCCTAGTCCCGGATGCTCCGTCGCGGGAGCTGTCGTGAGTACCCCCGTTCTCGCCGGTGTCCGAAAGGGCCTCTGCCAGGGTGTCCTCGACGGTCCTTATTTCTTCTGCGAGCTCCGCGCTGCTGGCGTCTGCGCAGAGGACGATGACATCGGCGTCCCGGACGGCCTCGAGCGTGCTCGCGAACGAATGCACGAGCTGGGTGGGTAGCTTCCTTATGAAGCCGACCGTGTCGGTGAGCACGAAGTCTGGACGAGCGGTCCCCGCCTGCGCCGTCGGCGAGCCCCCTCCCACGTCCGCGGCCGGCCCGTTGGCATGGCTTCCGCCGGTCCCGGCCACGAGGCGCGTGGTGGTCTCCAGGGTCTCGAAGAGCCTGTCGGCGGTCGACCTGCCCTCGCCGCTCAAGGCGTTCAGGACGGTGGTCTTGCCAGCGTTTGTGTAGCCGACCAGGGCGACGCTCGGGGGACCTTCCTTCTTCAGGCGGGCGCCGCGGACCCTCCTCGCGGCTTCTTCCTCCGCCAGCCTCTCGCGAATCCTCTCCATGCGGCGTCGGATCACGCGCCGGTCGTACTCGAGTTGCTGCTCGCCGGGTCCTCTGGTCGTTACGCCACCGCCGCCGAGGCGGCTCAGCGCCCTGTAGCCACCCCTGACCCTCGGGAGCCTGTAGCTGAGCTCCGCGAGCTCTACCTCCAGACGGCTCGCGGCGTCCTTCGCGTGGGCCTCGAAGATGCGTATGATGAGAAGCGTCCGGTCGACGACGGTAACCCCGGCCGCCTCCTCCAGAACCCGCGCCTGCGAAGCCGACAGCTCGTCGTCCGTGACCACTAAAGAAGCACCGACGCGTCCCAAGAGCTCCTTTAGCTCCGCCCGCTTGCCGCGCCCGATGTACCCGACCCCGTCCCGCCGACCCTGCTCCAATTCCCCCAAGACCTCGAGCCCTAGCGTCTCCGCAAGTCGGGCGAGCTCCTCCAACTGGCGGTCCTCCCCCGCCGCGACGAGCACCGTCCCGCTACCGGCCTCCCCCTCGTTGCGTCCCTCGATCATCTTTCCATTATACCATGCATTAAATGCATAACTCTGGTCTGGTCCGGGTTCTCCAGGACGAGGACTCGAGCGAGGGTTTCGTTTGCGGGGCGGTGGGTCCCTAGGGTTCGGGATAGTTTGTCGAACCACCGGATCTGGCGCCGGGCGAGCCTGCGGGTGCGGGTGGCTATCGCTTCCTCGGCCTGCTCGGCGGAGAGGTCGCCGGAGTTGTGGAGAAGCATCTCTTTCACGCCGATAGCGCCTCTCACGGACGGGTTTGGGACGATGCCGGATTCTGCGAGGCGCTTCGCCTCTTCGGCGCCGTCCCGGACTATCTTGGAGGAGCGAGCGAGGATGTTGCGGTCGAGGTCTTGTCTGGGTGGGCGCAGGTAGGCAAAGGCGAGGTCGTAGCGGGGCTCGCCGTCCCAGATCGAACCACGCTCCGAGACCCCCGAGAGCTCGAGCTCCAACCTTCGGGATTCGCGCCTGGGGTTCTTCCGTGTCGCGGCCGCGAGTTTCTCGGCCTCCTCGCGAACCTCGCGCGGCACCTTTGGGGCGAGCGACACGCCGAGGACTATGGCGTTCAGGTACATGCCGGTCCCGGCGTCGAGCATGAAGGGGAGTTCCTCCGGGAGAGAATCTATAATGACTTCGGCGCTCGTCTTGTGGCGGGCGACGGTCCACTCCTCGGCCACGGAGACCACGCCGGCGAGTTCCGCGGGCCGCTCGCGGGCCTGGTTCGTTATCCTCGGTATCTCCCGGTAGACCTGCATGGAGTCGACCAGTATCGTGGTGACCCAGAGCCCTAATTCCTCGGAGAGGGCTTCCGCGAGAGTATCGACGAGGTCGCTCTTGCCGGCGGCCGTGGGGCCGCAGACGATGAGCGCCTTCTTGCGGCGTTGCGTCAGCGGGGCCGGCCCGCGGGGTCTCCGGCGTACAGGACGTGGGGACCGGCGGATTCTATCGTCGCGGTGACGTAGCGTCCCGGCTGTGCTTCGGTTGGTATGTGGACGGCGTGTCCGCTCCACGTCTCCCCGACGGCCTTGCCGTCACCCGTGCGGCCGTGGCGCACGTAGATGTCCTCGACGGCTCCGACCTTGCTCTTGTTGCGTCGAAAGGCGTTCTGCTCCACCGCGCGCAAGACCTCCACGAACCTACGCTGAGCTACGTCCTCCGGTACCGTTCCGGAAGGATCTGCAGAGAGCGCGGCCGCTTCGGTCCCGCGCCGCGGAGAGAACTTGAAGACGTATGCGGAGTCGAACGAGCAGTCTTCGATGAGCCTCAACGTCTCCTCGTGGTCGGTCTCGGTCTCGCCGGGGTGCCCGACGATAATATCCGTGCTCAGGGTGCCATCCGGGACGGCTTCGCGGAAGACCTCGATCTTGCGCCGGTACCTGTCTGACTTGTACCCCCGGTGCATGACCTTGAGCATCCGGTCGGAACCCGACTGTACGGGCAGGTGGAGCCTCCCCACAATGGTCTCCTTCTCCCCGATGAGCCTCAAGGTCCGGTCTTCCATGTTGGACGGGTGGCTCGTCGTGAACCACACCCGCGGCGCCTCGTCCGCGACCCGCTCCAAAAGGTCGCAGAACCTCTCGCCGCTCCCCGCGGGATCCCGCCACGCGTCCACCGTCTGCCCGAGCAACGTCACGTACCGCGTGCCCGACCCGACCAACCGCCGAATCTCCTCTACCACGTTCTCCATCGGCCTGCACACCATCCTGCCTCGCACCGATGGCACCACACAGTAACTGCACTGGTAGTTGCACCCGGTCATTATCGTGACGAAGGCCGAGTGTTCGCCCTCCGTCCCCGGAAGCTCCGGTGTGAAAGTCTCGTCCATTCCCGGCAAACCTACGAACTGTGCTAACTCGTATGTATTATGGGTACCCAAGACGAGGTCTATACCGTATTGTTTCTCTAGCTCTCGGGATTCGTTGGCGGCGCCGATGCAGCCGGTGAGGGCGACCTTTTTTACGCGGCCTTCTTTTTTGAGGCGGTTTAGTTCGCCGAGGTGGCCTCGGACGCGGTCGACAGCGTTCTCGCGGACGTAGCAGGTGTTGAGGACGACCAGGTCGGCGTCTTCGTAACGCTGGACCTCGGCGAACCCGGCGTCCTGGATCATGCGCCGCATCCGGTCCGAGTCGTGGACGTTCATCTGGCAGCCGAAGGTCCTTATGCACGCGGTCTTCGACGCTGTGCCGGAGGGGGCGGTGACCACCGACGTCGGCGCGGCGGCGACCGGTTTCCTGGTTAGAGGGATCGGCGTAGACGGCGCGGCGGCGTTCTTTGCGACTTCCGTCGGCTTCGTGGTGTTACTCATACTCGTCCTCCCGTTCGTAGACGCGGGCTCTCAGGATAACCTCGCCGGGACGCGTCTCTACGTCGATCCCCGCAAGCTCCAGGTAGCTCGCCCCCGCAGCTCGCTCCAGAACGGCCCGGATCCCGGCGAGGTCCTCGGCTTCCACCGAGAGTATAGGCCCTTCGAGCCCGTCCCGTCCCCCCACAGACGGTTTTTCGCCGGCTCCGCCGACCACGTCACGCCCCTCGATGACGCCACCGACCGTCACCTCCCGCGCCGCGGAGATCGTACCAGCAAGAACCCTCTGTACCGTCCTCAACGATACCTCCAACCCCAACCCCAACGCCGCCTCCCGCACGCGTCGCGCCTCCCCAGCGTTCCCCTGATTCTGTCGGTTCGTTTGTATTATGCGGTTTTTTAGGAGACGGGAGAGTATGCGGGAGGGAGAAGCGTGGTAGAGGCGTGAGGAACCTGGTCAGGGTGGCGGGGAGGTTGGTTTTGGAGGGGCGGGCGTTGGATTGGAGGTGTTTTTCGGGGAGGGAGCGGGTGTCGAAGACGACCTTTATGGCGGTCGGGGAAAAGGCGGAGAGGACCTCGGCGGAGAGTGATGTGTTCTTTACGTGGTAGAGAGAGAGGCCGGCGCCATGGGGAGCGTGGGTTCGGGGGAGTTCTTGACTGGGGGCTTCGGGGACGGGGTTCAGGTGTCGGGTGGTGACGCCGGGTTCGAAGACTAGGTGTTTGTGGGTTTCGGGGATGCCGCGGCCGTCGTCGATGACTACGAGCGTGCGGTAGCGACGAGTGCCCAGGGAGGAGGCGACGTAGACGTTGCGGGCGCCGGCGTCGCGGGAGTTGCGCAGGAGCTCGAAGAGAGCGTCCTCGACGGAGCGAAGACGCCCCGGGCTGCGCCTGAGGCCTTCGGCGCCCAGGAGGCGGGCGAAGCCGGCTCCGAGGTCCCTGTACGGTCCTTCCAAGGCGTTATAGGCCGTCAGGAGGTCGCCTTAGCGGGCGACCTCGGTGACGCGGCTCTCGCGGATGACGGTTACTTTGATCTGGCCGGGGTACTCGAGGTCGCTCTCTATCTGCTTGGAGATGTCGAAGGCGAGCTTGGCGGCGATGCGGTCGTCCACTTCCGACGGCTGGACCATGACCCGGATCTCGCGTCCCGCCTGGATGGCGTAGGCCTTGTCGACCCCGCGGTGGGCGAGCGCGATGTCCTCCAGGGAGCGCAGGCGTTCGATGTAGGTCTCCGTCGTCTCGCGCCTCGCTCCCGGGCGGGCGGCCGAGACCGCGTCGGCGGTGGCGACGAGCACATCCTCGACGGTCTCCATCTCGATCTCGTGGTGGTGAGCGGAGATGGCCCGCACCACGTCGTCGGACTCGCCGGACTTCTTGGCGAACCTGCCGCCGATCAGGGCGTGCGTCCCCTCGACCTCGTGGTCTATCGCCTTGCCGACGTCGTGCAGGAGGGCGGCCCTGCGCGAGATCTTGACGTTCGCGCCGAGCTCCGCGGCCATCATGCCACAGAGGTTGGCGACCTCCACGGAGTGGGAGAGAACGTTCTGGCCGTAGGAGGTGCGGTATTTCAGGGCGCCGAGGAGCCGCATCAAGTCGCCGTGCATGCCGCCGGAGATCTTGGCGTCGTAGAGAGACTGGCGGCCGGCGGCCTTTATCTCTTTCTCGATCTCCTTTTTGGCCTTGGAGACGACCTGCTCTATGCGACCCGGGTGGATGCGCCCGTCCTCCACCAACCGCTCCATCGCCACGCGGCCGATCTCGCGCCGCACCGGGTCGAAGCACGAGATGACCACCGTCTCCGGCGTATCGTCGATTATGACGTCCACCCCGGTGGCCGCCTCGAACGCCCGGATATTCCTCCCCTCGCGCCCGATCACCCGCCCCTTCATGTCGTCCGACGGCAACGCCACGGCCTTTACGGTCGACTCGGCGGTGATGTCGGAGGCGAGCCGCTCCATGGTGGCGGCCGTTATGCGACGCGCCTCCGCGTCCGCCTTCTCCTCCGCCTCGAGCGTCCTGTCGCGCACCATGCGTCCGAGCCTGTCCTCGAGCTCCACCTCCAGGCTCTCCGTCAACCTGCGCTCGGCCTCGGCCCTCGTCAGACCCGAAACCTCCTCCAGAGCCTTGACCTGGTCGGCCTCGCGCGCCTCCAGCTCGGCGACGCGCTCGCCCAAAGCTTCCTCCTTGCTCGCGATCGTCTCGGCCTCACGCCGGGCGTCCTCGATTATCGACTGCGCGTCGTTGCGAGCCTCGACCTGACGCGCCGATGCCCTCGATTTGCAATAAAAGTATCCTGCGGCGGCGCCGAGGGCGAGGGCGGCGGCCAGCCCCAGGACCAGCAGTAGAACGTTCATTATATTTTCCTCCAAAAGCCGCTCGCCGCGACGACCGGGTCAAGCGACCCCGTCGCCGCGGCGGCGAACGGTATACTCCGGTCTTTACTGGTCGGCTTCCCGGCGATACTCGCGGGCGACCTCGGCGCAGATGCTTGCCGAGTAGCCCCGCCGCACGAGGAAGCCGTAGACCCGGCGCACCTGCGCGTCGGATCCCTCCACCGTATTATACCGCCGTTGGGCGGCCTCGCGTGCCGCCTCGTGCTCGGAGCGCCCGGCGAACTCTTCTTCGACGACTTCCCGCGCCGACTCCTCCTCGATGCCGGCCCGCCTGAGGTCGCCGTAGATCCTGCGCGGTCCGTACTTGCGGGCCTCCGACCGCGCGAGCTCCCGGGCGAACTCCTCGTCGTTCAAGTACCCGAGCTCCTCGAGACGCGATATCACCTCGTCCACCGTCTCCCCGAGGTACCCCGCCCGCGCCAGCCTCTCGCGCAGCTCCCGGGCCGACCGCGCCCGATACCCCAGGACGTTGAGGGCCCGGCTCATCGCCAGCGGCCTCTCCCCCGCTACCCTCGCCTCCGCGAGCTCCTCTTCCGAGAGCGCGATCCCCTCGGAGAGCCCGCGCTCGGCGGCCACCCCCGCGTCCAACTCGGCCCAGAACTCGCCGTCGACGAAGACCTTGACCCTGTCGCGGCGCCCGGTCAAGCGGGTTACGAGCGGCATCCCGCTACCCCAAAACCGTGAATCTCGGCGACAGGCCGCCTAGACCAGGTGCTCCGACGGCTGATCCGCCGGTTCCCCGGCGCCGTCCTCCCGCCCGTCGAGGGAGCCCTCGGGAGAAACGTCGGGAGAAGCGTCCGGCCCATCGAAACCGAGCTTCTCGTAGATCTCCGCGAGGATGCGCCCGCTCACCTCGTCGTTCTCCTTGAGGAACTGCTTGGCGTTCTCGCGGCCCTGCCCAAGCCTCTCGTCTCCGTATGCGAACCAGGCGCCGGACTTCTGCACCACCTCGTGCTCTATCCCAATGTCCAGCAGGCTCCCCTCCCTGGAGATGCCCTCGCCGTACATGATGTCGAACTCAACCACCTTGAACGGCGGCGCCACCTTGTTCTTGACGACCTTGACCCTCGTCTGGTTGCCGACCGTGTCGTTGCCGGCCTTCAAGGCCCCGATGCGCCGGATGTCCAGACGCACGCTCGAATAGAACTTCAAAGCGCGCCCGCCCGGCGTCGTCTCGGGGGAGCCGAACATCACCCCGATCTTCTCCCGCAGCTGGTTGATGAAGATCGCCGTAGTTCCGGAGCGGCTCAAAGAGCCCGAGAGCTTCCTCAAAGCCTGACTCATCAGTCGAGCTTGAAGCCCGACGTGCGAGTCTCCCATCTCACCTTCTATCTCAGCTCTAGGTACGAGGGCGGCGACGGAGTCGATGACGACGAGGTCGAGGGCGCCGGAACGGACGAGGGTGTCGGCGATCTCGAGCGCCTGCTCGCCGTTGTCGGGCTGGGAGAAGTAGAGGTTCTCGAGGTCGACGCCGATGGCCTCGGCGTAGGTCGGGTCGAGGGCGTGCTCGGCGTCTATAAAGGCGGCGAGGCCGCCGGCCTTCTGAGCCTCGGCGATAATGTGCAGGGCGAGGGTGGTCTTACCGCTAGACTCGGGGCCGTAGATCTCGATGACGCGGCCTCTGGGCACGCCGCCGACTCCGAGCGCCAGGTCGAGTGCCAGGGCGCCCGTGGAGATCGAGGCTACCTTCCGGCGGGGCGGCTCGTCGCCCATGCGCATGATCGAACCCTTGCCGAACTGCTTCTCTATCTGAGAGACGGCGGCGCCTATGGCTTTGGTCTTGTCCATCGTTGCATCCTCCACTAAGTCGGCTCGCGTGAGCCAGCTCTAATCTTTGTGCTTTGTAAGCGAATTATACTGCAGGCTACTACGCCTCCCAACACGCAGAGAGGGAGGAACGGCAAGGTTTTGCCGGTTCTCCGCTAACCCGCGGGCTGCACCGGGAACTCGCGGGTCGCGCCCTGGCCGTTCCTGCCGAGGCGGCCCTGGTTCTCGCCGTCTACCTCGACCTCGACCGCGCCGGCGTTCGCGGTGGAGACGGTGACAGAGTTCCGGGCCTCGAACGTCTGGGAGAAGCCGGGTTGCGCGAACTGGTCCAGGGCGACCGCCCCGTCGACGGAGATGGTCAGCCCGGCGGAAGCGCCGACGACCCTGACCGTTACCGGCGCCGTCTCGGAGGCAGCGTCCTCCTCCGCTTCGCCGGCGGCGCCGCCCGTGGCGCCACCGGTCGTCGTCTCCGTGGCGGGTTCTTCCTTTTGCGGGGGGCTCTGGTCCTCCTTCTCAACAGCCGGTTCCTCGGGGGCATCTCCCGCACCGCTGCCCGCCGAGCGGGAGCCTACGTAGTAGAGGGCGCCTATCACCGCCGCGAGCAAGAGAACGGCTAGCACGACGGTCAGGATGGTCGCCCCGGAGACCCTCCGGCGTTCGGCCCCGCCGATGCCGCCGGGGGTTATCAGGGGCTGCTCGAAATCGCTGGTCCCGGGAGCTTCCTGGTTGAGCTGGCGTTCCCGGCGCGGCGACCGGAGGTCTCTTAGCTCTCTGCTGAGGCGTTCGCCGTCGAGGCCGAGGAAGTTCGCGTACGTCTTGAGGAAGCCGCGGGCGTAGACGGGGTCCGGCAGCACGGTCGGGTCCTCGCGCTCCAGACCTTCCAGGTAGCGCGTCCGGATCTTGGTCGCCTGCTCGACCTCTTTGAGCGAGAGACCTTTCTCCAGGCGCCTTTTCTCCAGGATCGGCCCGATCTTGCCCGCGCCCTGCCCGTTGTCGTAGTCCCCGCCGTTCACCGTACCGAGAGAGTATCACAACGACGACAGATTCTCGCGGTCCTCCGCCTAGCCGTCCCTGCCCGGCCTGCCGTCCTCGCCGCCCGGATTAAAGGGGTCGAAAGCGGCTTCTTGAGGGTCCGCGCCGGGCGGCGTGCCGGACTGATCTCCAGCCCCTTCCCCGTCGTCGAAGATGTGCGTCAGGTCCAGTTCGGTGGCGACGACCGAACGGCTCTTGGAGCCCTCGTAGGGGCCGACGATGCCCTTGCGTTCGAGGGCGTCGATGATGCGACCCGCCCGGGAGTAGCCGACCCTAAAGCGGCGCTGCACCGCGCTCACGGAGGCCTGCTGGGTGGCGACCACGAAGCTCGCCGCCTCGGGCAGGAGGTCGTCCTCGGGTTCGGCGGACTCTTCCTTCTCGTGCCTCGGCTCTGTTACTCCCTCGACGTAGTGCGTTTCGGCGCCGGCGGGGCGGCCGGCTTCGATGCACGCGGAGACCACGTGGTCCACCTCTGGCTCGGAGATGTAGGCGCCCTGAACGCGGGAGGGACGGAGGGCCGAGACGGGCTTGAAGAGCATATCGCCCTGGCCCAGGAGCGCCTCGGCGCCTGAGGCGTCCAGGATCACGCGCGAGTCTATCTGGCTGGAGACGGCGAAGGCGATACGGCTCGGGACGTTCGCTTTGATCATGCCGGTGATCACGTCGACGCTCGGCCTTTGGGTGGCCACGACGAGGTGTATCCCTACCGCCCGCGCCTTCTGGGCAAGCCTTATGACCGCGTCCTCGACCTTGGCTGCCGCCGTCATCATGAGGTCCGCGAGCTCGTCGATGACGATCACGACGTAGGGCATCTGCTTCTCGGCCCGGTCGTTGTAGCCCTCCAGAGAACGTACCCCCATCCTCTCCAACACCTCGTAGCGCCGCTCCATCTCCGAGACGGCCCACGAGAGGGCGTTGGCCGCCTTTTTTACGTCGGTGACGACCGGGGTTATGAGGTGCGGGACGCGGGCGAACTGCGAGAGCTCGACCCTCTTCGGGTCCACGAGGACCATCTTGACCTGTCGGGGATCGGTGGTGAGCAACAGCGACGTGAGGAGACCGTTCAGCATTACGCTCTTGCCGCTACCCGTGGTACCCGCGACCAGGAGGTGCGGCATCTCGGCCAGGTCGAAGAAGACCGCCCGCCCGGAGATGTCCTTGCCGAGGCCCACGGGCAGGCTCCAGTCGTTGGCGTCCGGGTACTCGCTGAAGACGTCGCCCAAAGTGACCTTCGCTGGCCGGGTGTTCGGCACCTCCACGCCGACGGCGCTCTTACCGGGGATCGGGGCGAGTATCCTGATCTCGGTCGCGGCCAGGGCGTAGGCGATGTCCTGCTGGAGGTTCCTGACCTTGCCAACCTTGACCCCGCTCCCCAGGCGCAGCTCGTAGCGCGTCACCCGCGGCCCCACGACCGCCCGGACCACGTGCGCCTCCACCCCGAGCTCGGAGAGGGCGCGCGTAAGCCTGCGGCTGGTCCCCTCGGCGTCGTGCTCGGGGTCACTCCTTCCGAGGCTCAGGAGTGAGAGCGGGGGCGGCACGTACTCTCCGGGCACGACGATCTCCCGCTCCTCGTCGAAGCCGACGGGGTCCCGCTGCTTCGGCAACACCACCTCGAACGTCTCGTCCCCGGCGGCGGGCGGTTCCTGCGGGGGAGGCTCTTCGATTGGCACGTCGATCTCCCGCGGCGCCGGTCCGGCGGCCTCGCGGGATGCGCGATCCTGCCTCTCGCGCCGCCTTCGCTCTCGCCTCTCCCGAAGCTCCCGTGCCCGGGAAGATAGGGAGCGGTAGAGAGAGTATGCGCCGTCGCCCAATACAGCAGGAGCAGGGCCGCGCCCAGGGTTCTCCCCCACGGCAGGCGTCCGAGCAGCACGAGCAAGCCGGCGAGCGCCGCGAGCGGGGGCAACGCGAAGCCCGCCAGACCCAGCAGGCGCGTAGCGCCCGCGAGTCCAGCCTCACCCAGGAAGGCTCCCCGCCCCGTGAGGAACGCCGCGGTCAAGAACAACCCGGCGACCAGCAGGAAGATGCCCATGGCCTCGCGGGAGAAGGCTGCTCTTGCTTTGGAGACTGCCCCGCCCTTCTTGCGGGAGGAGCGCTTCTTCGTTCTCGAAGACCCGTTTGCGGACCCGCCGGAGGTTCTCCGGGAGGTTCGTTTCCTCGTAGCCATGCGGCTTAGTCTAGCGCAGAAAAGAAAGCGTCAACGGGGGGCACCACATAAAGTGCCCCCCGTTCTCTAGACCTCAACTATTAGAGGAAGGATGATCGGTCGCTTACGCGTCTTCTCCGAGAGGAAGCTCGAGAGGTCCTTGCGGATAGCCTTCTTCAGCTCGCTCCAGTCGGTGACGTGGCTGCTGGCGGTGCGCTGCAAGGTCTGGGTGACTACGCCGATGGACTCGTCCACGAGGCCGTTCTGGGCTTGCGGGTCCACGAAGCCCCGGCTGATGACATCCGGCGGACCGAGGAGGTCGCCTGTCTGGGCGTTGATGCGGGCGACGACGATGAACATCCCCTCCTCGGAGAGCTGTTGGCGCTCGCGCATGATCGACTCGGACGTGTCCGCGACGGTGCCGGCGTCCACGAGGAACATCCCGGCCGGAACGGGTTCTATCTTCCTGGCATTCCCGTCCCGGAACTCCATACGGTCGCCGTTCTCCAACACGAAGATGTTCTCCCTCGGGATGCCCATGCCCACGCCCGTCTCCGCGTGGTGCCTCAGGTGCCTGAACTCCCCGTGTACGGGGACGAGATACCTGGGCTTGAGCAGCGAGAGCACAAGTTTCTGTTCCTCCCGCGCCGCGTGGCCCGAGACGTGTACGGCCCGCAGCGGGGTGTAGAGCACCTCCGCGCCGCGTTTCATCAAGCTGTTGATGGTGCGCGAGACGCCGCGCTCGTTCCCGGGTACGGGGGTCGCCGAGATGATCACGACGTCGCCCGGACCGGCTTCGATGGTGCGGTGCGTCCCGGCGGCGATGCGGCTCAGAGCCGCCATGGGCTCGCCCTGGGAGCCGGTCGTCAGGATGACGATGTCGGAGTCGGGGATCTGGTTCACGTCCCGCTGGTCGACGTACATCTCCTGGGGCAGGTCCAGGTAACCCAACTCGCGTGCGATCTGGACGTTGCGGATCATGGACCGGCCCGTGACCCCGACCAACCTATCGTGCTGCTTGGCCGCCTCGACGACCTGGCTTATCCGGTGAATGTGCGAGGCGAAGGAGGCGACGATGATCCGCCCCTCCGCCGTCTCGAAGACCTCGTTGAAGGTCTCCCCGACGATCCTCTCGCTGGGCACGTAGCCGGGCCGCTCGGCGTTGGTCGAGTCGCCGAAGTAGGCGAGCACGCCCTCCTCACCCAGGGCCGCGTAGCGAGAGAGGTCCATCGGCGCGCCCTCTATCGGCGTCAGGTCCACCTTGTAGTCGCCGGAGAAGACCACGATGCCCGCGGCCGTCCTCAAGGCGACGGCGACCGCGTCCGGGATGGAGTGGTTCACGTTTATGAACTCCAGGCCGAAGCCGGCCACGTCGACCGTATCGCCAGCCTTGACCTCCCTCAAGTCTGCCCTCTTTATGCCGTGCTCGGCGAGTTTTGGTCGTACAAGCCCGAGCGTGAGCCTCGTCCCGTACACGGGGATGTCGAACTCGCGCAACAGGTACGGCAGAGAGCCGACGTGGTCCTCGTGACCGTGGGTAAGGACGACGGCCCGCAACTCGTCCCGGTGATCCCTGAGATAGGACCAGTCGGGGAGAACCAGGTCTATGCCCGGCATCTCCTCGTCCGGGAAGGCCATGCCGGCGTCGATCAGGACGATCCCGCCCTCCTGGCGCACGGCGGTCATGTTTTTGCCGATCTCCCCCAGTCCGCCCAGGGGTATGACCTGCAGGGTTCTGTCGCTTAACAGCGTCGATTACCTCCTTTAAAGAGCTTTCGGCCGATCGCCGGTTGCTCTCGTGGCTCTAAGCAGCCAGGTACCTCCCGAGGTCGAGCTCTTTCGGCCCGACGGCGGCGAGGTACATGTTGTTCAGTTTCAGGTGTTCGTTGGCGAGGCGCTTCACGTCCTCGGCGGTCACCGCGTCGATGCGGGCGGAGATCTCCTCGGGCGTGAGGAGTTCGGAGCCCGTTATAACGCTGCGACCGATGCGGGTCATCCGCGCGGCGGTGCTCTCCAGGGCGAGGATCGTCGAGCTCTTGAGCTGCTCTTTGGTGCGCTGCAGCTCCTCCTCGGTCACGGTCTCGTCGCGGATACGGTCGAGTTGCTCCGCGATGATCCTGGCGGCCTCCTCGACGTTGCCGGTGGTGGAGCCGACGTACATCTTGACGGCGCCCGCGTCCGAGTAGCCCTGGTGGTAGGCGTACACGGCGTAGGCGAGGCCCCGCTTCTCCCGGACCTCCTGGAAGAGCCGGCTGCTCATCCCGCCGCCCAAAATATTGCTGAGGGCGCTCATCGCGAAGCGCTCCTCGCTGCTGGCGGGGATGCCCAACGAGCCCATCGTCACGTGGTACTGCTCCGTCTCCTTGAACTTGTAGAAGAAGCGGCTCTCGGGCGGGGTCGGGCGGGCCTTTCGCGCGAACGGCTCGCCCGAGGGGAGCTTGCCGGCGAGCTTCTCCTCGACCATGCTCTCGAGCTCGCCCGAATCGAGCTTACCCGCCGCGGCGATGAAGACGTTCGGGGCGGTATAGGTGCTGTCGTGGAAGCTCTTCAAGGTGCCGCGGTCCACGCCGCGCACCGTCTCGGCCGAGCCGATTATAGGGCGCCCGAGCGGGTCGTCGTGGAAGATCAGGCCGGACAGGTACTCGTCGGCCAGCTGGTCGGGCCGGTCCTCGTACATCTTTATCTCCTCGACGATCACCTCCCGCTCCCTCTCAAGGTCCGCGAGCGTGGGCTGGGTGACCATCTCGCTCATGATGTCCAGGGCCCTCTCGAGGTGCTCGGGCAGGAAACGGGCGTAGAGGACGGTGTACTCCTCGCCGGTCGCAGCGTTGTCCTGCGCGCCGATGCTCTCGAAGGCCTCGGCTATGCCGAGGGCGTTCATCGAGGGCGTTCCCTTGAAGAGCATGTGCTCCATGAGGTGGGAGATGCCGGCGACCTCGTCGCGCTCGTCGCGGCTGCCCGCCCGGATCCAGAGCCCCAGAGAGACGCTGGTCGCCTCGTTGAGAGGCTCGGAGAAGACCCTCAAGCCCCCCGGAAATTCTTTTACGTTGACGTTCCTCTCGCTCAACCGTTTAGTCCTCCAGCTTCTCTAGCGAGATGCGCTTCTGCTTGTCTATCTCGAGGACGCGCACCTTTATGCGGTCGCCCTCGTTGACGACGTCCTCGACCCGCTCGACGCGCTGCCTGCCCGGCGCCAGGCGCGAGATGTGCACGAGCCCGTCGCGCCCGGGCGTGAGCTCGACGAAGGCGCCGAAGTTCGTGGTCTTTACGACTTTGCCGTTGTAGATCTCGCCGGCCTCGACGTCCCTGGTCATCGCGTTTATGGCCCCGGCGGCTTCCGTGGCCGCGACACCTTCACCCGCGACGTAGACCTGGCCATCGTCCTCGACGGAGATGTTCACCCCGTACTCGTCCTGCAGGGCGTTTATCGTCTTCCCGCCGGGGCCGATGAGCAGCCCGATTTTGTCCGTCGGTATCTTCAGCGTCTCGACCCGCGGCGCAAACTCCGAGACCTCGCTCCTGGGCTCGGCGATCGTGCCGAGCATGACGTCGAGGATCTCCAAACGCCCCTTCTGAGCCTGACCGAGCGCTTCCCGGAGCAGGTCGGCCGAGACACCGGTGATCTTCATGTCCATCTGGAGCGCCGTGATGCCGTCGCGCGTCCCGGCGACCTTGAAGTCCATGTCGCCCAAGTGGTCCTCGAGGCCCTGGATGTCCGTCAGGATGACGTAGTCGTCGCCCTCCTTGACGAGGCCCATCGCGACCCCCGCCACGGGCGCCTTGATCGGCACGCCTCCGTCCATGAACGCCAGGGTAGAACCGCACACGCTCGCCATCGACGAGGAGCCGTTGGACTCCAAAACGTCGGAGATGATGCGCATGGCGTACGGGAAGGTATCCTCGGACGGAATCACCGGGAGCAGGGCGCGCTCGGCGAGGGCGCCGTGCCCGATCTCGCGCCTGCGAGGCGCCCCGACCCTGCCGGTCTCACCGGTGGAGTAGGGCGGGAAGTTGTAGTGGTGCATGAAGCGCTTGCCGGTCGCCGGCTCTATCGTGTCGAGCCTCTGGGCGAGCCCGAGATCCGCCAAAGCTAGCGAAGACAGGACCTGCGTCTCGCCGCGAGCAAAGAGCCCCGTGCCGTGTACGCGTGGGATCCGGCCGACCTCCGCGGAGGTCGGCCGGATCTCGTCCATCCCCCGGAGGTCGGTCCTCTTGTGGTCCCTGAGCAGTAGCTCGCGGAACGCCTCCTTCTGCAAAACGGAGACGGCGGCCTGTATCTGCTCGGCCTCCTCGGGGTCGTGCCCCTCGATAAGCTCCGCCCGCAGCTCGTCCAAAGCCTCGTGACGTTCCCTTCGATCCGGGTTGATGATCGCCTCTTTGACGCGGTCCAGGTAGCGCCCCCTGAGTTCGGCGAGGAACGGGTTCTCGGCGGCGGCGGCTACCTGCTGCTTCTCTTTGCCGATCTCGCGCGCCCAGCCCTCGATTGCCTCGGCCTGGGTCCGGATGGCGTCCTGGGCGATCAGCATGGCGTCGACCATCACCTCTTCGGGAACCTCGTCCGCGCCGGCCTCGACCATCGTGATCGCTTCCTTCGTCCCCGCTACCACGAGGTCGAGGTCGCTATCCTCTATCTGGGCATACGTCGGGTTGAGGATGAAATCGCCGTCGAGCGTCCGCGCCACCCGCACGGCCCCTATTGGCCCGTCGAACGGTAGGTCCGAGAGGGCCAAAGCAGCGGACGCCCCAACCATGCTCACCGTGTCGTAGGGCGTCTCCTGATCGGCGCCGAACACGGTGCCGATGACCTGTATCTCGTTGCGGTAGCCCTTGGGGAACAAAGGCCTTATGGGGCGGTCGGTAAGCCTGGCGGTGAGGATGGCCCTGTCGCTGGGCCTCCCCTCGCGCTTTAGGAAGCCGCCCGGTATCTTGCCGGCCGCGGACATTCGCTCCTCGATGTCCACGCTGAGGGGCAGGAAGTCCACCCCAGGCCTCGGGGCCTGCGACCTCGTCGCGGTCGATAGGAGGACGGTGTCCCCAAGCTGGACCAAAACGGCGCCGCCGGCCTGGCGGGCCAGCTTCCCGGTTTCGAGCACCATCGTCCGCTCGCCTACGGGTATTTCTAAACGCATATTCTTTTTCTCCTCTGTGCTTCTAAGAATGCAGCTAAAGCTCGTCGGGCTACGCCTAGCGGCGCAGGCCCAGCCTACCTATGAGGCTCCGGTAACGCTCGACGTCCTTTTTCTGCAGGTACTTCAAGAGCCGGCGACGCTGGCCGACCATCTGCAAGAGACCCCGCCTTGAATGGAAATCGTGCTTGTGCTCGCGCATGTGCTCGGTCAGGTGCCGGATGCGGCTGGTGAGCAGCGCGACCTGTACCTCCGGCGACCCCGTGTCGCCATCGTGGGTTGCGTACTCCGTGATTATTTCGTTCCTGTTCTCTACTACCGCCAACTTCTTTGCTCCTCTTTGCTCTCTTACTATCTCAACCTGTTTCTCTAGTCACATATATGCTACCACATGCATCAAGCACCCTCGCCGAGAAAATTCCTGGCCTCCTCGACGTCCCGCGCTATCTGCTCTTTTAGCTCCCCGATCCCGGAGAATCGCTTCTCCGGCCGCAGGCGCTCTTCGAAGGTGACGTCCACCACCTTGCCGTAAAGGTCCCCCCCGTAGCCCAACAGATACGCCTCGACCCTGCTATCCCGCCGGTCGAAGGTGGGGGCTGTGCCCACGTTCGTACACGCCCCATAACACTCGTTCGTACACGCCCCATAACACTCTCTCCCCACCCGCGCGTAGCCGGCGTACACACCACGCCCGGGCACCAGGGCGCGCTCGTCCGGGAGCACGTTGGCCGTCGGGAAGCCTATAGTGCGGCCGCGTTTGTCTCCCTCCACCACCTCGCCCCGCAGCAGGTACGGCCTCCCCAAAAGCCTCGCGGCTTCCCGCACCTCGCCGGTGGCGACGAGCTTGCGAATGCGGGTGGAGCTGATGTCCTCCCCGAGCACGTTCGAAATGGGGACAGCATACGCCTCCCCGCCCACCTCTCGCATGCACCGCCCGAGCTCCGCGACGTCTCCCGACGCCTTGTGGCCGAAACGGAAGTTCTCGCCGACCACCACCACCCCGGCGCTGAGCCTCCCGACGAGCACCTCCAACACGAACTCCCGCGGGCTCTTCTTCGAGAGCTCGCGGTCGAACCGGATCTCATGTACCTCGTCTACCCCGCAGCCGAGCAACCGCTCCCTTCTCACCTCCGGCGTCGTCAGCAGCTTGGGCTCGTTCCCCGGCCACAGAACGGCCCGCGGGTGGGGATCGAAGGTAGCCGCCACGGAACGCAAACCCCGCTTATGCCCCTCCTCGACCGCCCGCCTCACCACGGCCTGGTGCCCGAGGTGCACCCCGTCGAAGTTCCCCAGAGCCACGACTACGGGTTGCACAACACGACCTCCGCCCTGGCACCGTCTTCTTCACCCCGGTAGATCGCCAACAACTCCCCCCCGGCCTCGACCCGAAAACTCCCCAAAGAACCGAACGCCCCCAACGGCCGCCCATTGCACACGCCTGCACGCTCCCCTACCGGGACCTCCACCCCCGACAAATGCGCCACCACTTCCCTCGATTGTATTATGCATTTATGCAAGGTTTCGGGGGAAAGTTCTTCGGGGGTGGTGGCGTCTTCTATTGTCATGTGGCCTACGGAGGTGCGGCGGAGGGTGGTGAGGTAGGCGCCGGTGTCGAGGTAGGCGGCGAGGTCGGAGACGAGGGTTCGGACGTAGGTGCCGCTGCCGCACGAGACGCGGAAGGTCGCGGTGGCGGTCGCCGGATCCAGGGTGAGGAGCTCGAAGGCGTGGACCGTGACGGGGCGGCTCTCGCGCTGGACGGTCTCGCCGCGGCGCTGCGCTTTGTAGAGGCGCTCGCCCCCCACCTTCACGGCGGAGGCCATCGGCGGGGTTTGAAGGATCTCTCCGGTGAAGAGCCGGAGAGCCTCACGGGTAGTAGGACCAGGAGGCCGGAGGCAAGGGGGTCCAGGGTGCCGGTGTGCCCGATCTTGGTCCCCTTCGGCAGCAAGCGCTTTACCAGGGCGACCGCCCGGGCGCTGGTAATGCCGGACGGCTTGTCCAGGAGGAGCGCGCCGGAGAGGGCCGGCGCGGCTATCCGGCGCCCCCGGTGGTATCGGCTTCGCCGAGGTTCACGACGCCGCGCAGGATCTCCAAAAGGTCCTCCCTCGCTTCGTGCGGCGGCTTCAGGGTGGTGTAGCCAGCAGCAAGGCGGTGTCCACCCCCGTCGAAATGGCGTGCGATCTCGCCGACGTCCACGCTCTCGGAGCGCAAGGATGCCTTCGTGCCGCCCTCTATCTCCCGCAGGTGCGCCACGATCTCGACGCCCGCGACGTTCCTCAAGCGGTCTATGGACTCCTTCGAGTCGAGCTCGGTCGCGCCGGTGCGCGCGTAGTCGTTCCTGTCCACGACGGAGACTATGGCCTCGCCGTAGCGGGCCGCGTTCGCCATGCTGAGACCGACGATGTTCAGTTGCTGCACGGTGCCGGTTCGATTTATGCGATCGTTGACCTCGGCGGGAATAACCCCGGCGCGCAGAAGGTCGGCGACCAGTTCGTGCGCCTCCGGGGAGACGTTGCGGAAACGAAAACCTCCGGTATCCGTCGCCACGCCCGTGTAGATCGCCTCGGCCTTCCTCTTGTCCAAGGGCACGCCGAGCTCGGCGTAGAGGGCCGCCACGATCTGGGCGCTCGCCGCGGCCTTCGCGTCCACCAGGTTAAACTCGCCGTAGAGCGGGTTGTCCTCGTGGTGGTCGAGGTTGAGGCGGATGGGATGCATCCCCTCGTGCGTGACGCCGACCCGGTCGCTTCGGGAGGTGTCGACCACGAGCAGGTCGTGATCCGGCGGGCACTCCGCGAAGGGCTCGTTGGGCAGGAGCCACTGCAAGTAGTTCGGCACGGGCTCGGCATGGCAGAACACCGCTTCGGCGCCGAGGGAACGAACGAGGTACACGAGCGCGACCGCGGAGCCGATGGCGTCTCCGTCAGCCCCGGTGTGGGTGGTAACCGCGGCCTTTTCCAGGCCCTTCAGGAAGTCCGCTACCTCTCGCGTCGTGTTATTTCTCGTTCTCGTCCGCATCTTCTCCCGTCTCTCTGATGTCTCTTAGTGCTGCCTCGATCTTCTCTACGTTCTCCACGACCGGGTCCGGCTCGAAGTGGAGCCTCGGCGTGCGCTTGAGGCGCGTCTGCGCCCCGACCGCGGCCTGGATGCGTCCGGCCGCGCTCTGCAACCCCTCGCGGGCACCTTCGAGGTCCTCGTCCGCGAGGACGCTGTAGAAGACAGTGGCGGTGGCGAGGTCCGGGCTCACGCGGACGGCGGTAACCGTAACGAGGCCCTGGATACGCGGGTCCGAGAGCGCCCCTACCTCCTCGCCCACGATCTCTTTCAGCTGTGACTCGACCTTGCGGGTACGTCCGCTCATAGCTTGACGAACTCCTCCCGCCACTCCAGTATCGCCAACTCCTCGTAGTTCAGGAGCGCGCGCCTGACCTCCTCGCGCTTCTCTTCTAGCGCCCGTCGGTCGGTCCCGGCGAGCGCGAGCTCGACTGTGGCCCGCTGCCAGAGATCCTGGTGATCCGCCTCCACCACGGAGACGTTCTTGCGACGCAGCCGGTCCTTGAGGGACCGCAGGGTCTGGCGTTTGTCCTTGAGGCTGGAGCTGAAGGGTAACTCCAGCTCCAGCCTGACGGCGCAGAACAAAGGATCTTATGCCCTCGGAACCTCGACGACCTCGAAGAACTCCAGGACGTCGCCCTCCTTGACGTCGTTGAAGTTCTCGATGCCGACGCCGCACTCGAAGTCGGAGCGGACGGAGCGGACGTCGTCCCTAAAGCGCCTCAAAGAGGCGATGTTGCCCTCGTAGACAACGGTTCCGTCTCGGACAACGCGGACAGTGCTCGCCCCGACGCCGCTCCTCACGATGTTGACCCGCACCTCTTCGGTGGAGAGCCTCGCGAGCGCCTCCTTGAGGGCTTCCACGCTCCCGGCGACGTCGGCCTTGACGACGAGGTTGAGATCCTGGACGCCCCCCTCTCCGAGAAGCTCCTCGAGGGTGCGCCGCGTCCCGCCCTGGGCGAGCTCCTGGCGCCTCAACGCGGCCTCGGCCTGCTGCGCCCGGTCGCGGGCAGTGCGCTCGTGGTCCATCACCTCGAAGCGGGTACCCGCCTCGGGGACGCCGGAGAGGCCCAGTATCTCGACCGGGTCACCGGGGCCGGCGTCGTTTATCCGCTTGCCCGTGTAGTCGAGCATCGCTCTCACGCGCCCGTAGGCGGTACCGGCGAGCACGGTGTCGCCCCGGTGGAGCGTGCCGCGGTTGACGAGCAGCGTAGCGACCGGACCCCGGCCCGGATCGCGCTCGCTCTCGACCACGTACCCGCTCGCGGGGGCGTTCGGGTTCGCCTTGAGGTCCTCGAGCTCGGCGACGATCAAGACGTTCTCCAACAGCTCGTCTATGCCCTCGCCGGTCTTGGCCGAGACCGGAACCGTCACCGTGTCGCCGCCGTAGGCCTCCGGCACGAGCTCCCGTTCGGAGAGCTCGGCGTACACCCTGTCGGGGTTGGCGTTCGGGACGTCTATCTTGTTGAGGGCAACGACCAGGGGAACCTCCGCCGCCCGGGCGTGCTCGATAGCCTCGTCTGTCTGGGGCATCACCCCGTCGTCGGCAGCGACGACCAGGATCACCACGTTAGTTACCTTGGCGCCACGGGCGCGCATCTCGGTGAACGCCTCGTGGCCCGGGGTGTCGATAAAGGTGAGCTTTCTCCCCCCGCTCTCCACCTGATAAGCGCCGATGTGCTGCGTAATCCCACCGGCCTCGCCGCTTTGGACGTTGGCTTGCCGGATGCGGTCCAGGAGTGAGGTCTTGCCGTGGTCGACGTGACCCATGACGGTCACCACCGGCGGCTTCTCGATGAGGTCCTCCGGCGCGTCCTCGGGCAACTCCGCCTCGACGGGCTCCTCGATGGCCCCGACCTCGACCTCGACGTCCATCTCCTCGGCGATAAGCTCTATCTCCTCGGTCGAGAGCGTCTGCGTAACGGTCCTCATCTCGCCCATCGAGAAGAGGACCTTGACGATCTGGGCCGGCGCCACGCCCAGGGCATCCGCCAAATCCTTGACCGTCGCACCCGGCTCGACCCTGACTGCTGTCTTCTCTTCCTGCATCGCTTCGGCCGTCCCGCCGCTCGGCGGGAGCCTCGGCAGTCTGTTGTCCGTTGCCGGCTCCGTCGCCGGAGGCTTCCGCCTCGGCCGAGGCGTCTGTTTGGGTGCTTTGGCCGCCGCCGAAGACCTGGTCGTAGACGGGGTCATCGACCACGGCGAAGTGGTTCGTGACCTCCACGCCCGCGTTCCTCAGACGGTCCATTACCTCTTTTGTCTCCAGCGATCTCTCGCGGGCTATTTCGTATACTCGCTTGCTCATCTATAAACCCCCTAAGAACCCTCTATCAGGCCCTCGAACTCGGCGGCCTGGGCCTGGTGCGACGGGATGCCGCAGAACAGGGAGTCCGGCAGCGCCGTGTTCGGGCACCTCCGGCCGTTGGCGAGGACGGCCCGGCAGCGGTGCATCGCCGAGTCCTCCTCGAGCTCCCAGTCCTCTTCCAGTTCCTCGTCGTACTCCGTGGCCTGGCTCTCGGGCTTTATGTCTATCTTCCAGTCGGTGAGCTTCACGGCGAGCCGGGCGTTCTGGCCCTCCCGGCCGATGGCCAGCGAGAGCTGGTCGTCCGGCACGATGACCTCCGCCTGCTGCTCGTCGTCGTCCAGGTAGACCTCTCGAACGCGCGCCGGCGAGAGCGCCTTGGCGATAAAGCGCGCCGGGTCCGGGTCCCACTGGATGATGTCTATCTTCTCGTTCCGAAGCTCGGAGACGACCGCGCGAACGCGGCTCCCCCGAGGTCCCACGCAGGCGCCTACCGGATCTATCCCCGACTCCTTCGACCAGACCGCCACCTTCGAGCGCAGACCCGCCTCGCGAGCCACGGCCTTTATCTCGACGAGCCCATCGTAGATCTCCGGCACCTCGAGCTCGAAGAGGCCCTTCAAGAGGCCCTCGTGTCGGCGACTGACCGTCATGCTCGGGCCACGTCCGGGCTCCCGGATCTCCAGCAGATACACCTTGATCCGCTGCCCGTTCTCGTAGCGCTCGTTGGGGACTTGCTCGCTCGCGGGCAACAGCGCCTCGACCCTTCCCAGGTCCACGAGCGTCATCCGCCGGTGCGCCTGCTGGACGATGCCGGTAACGACGTCACCCATTCGCCCCCCGTATTCTTCGAGGAGCTGCTCGTTGTGTATCTCGTTGAGGCGTTGGTAGAAGGTCTGGCGCATGACCTGGGCGGCGATGCGGGTGAAGTCGTGGGGCGTTATGTCGTCGCCCTCCTTCATCACCCGGAGATCGCCCGTCTCCTGGTCCAGGATCACCTCGGCCCCCTCGACCGCCCCCTCGCGGTTCTCGTAGGCCGCGAGCAGAGACTCCTCCAGCACACCCTTCACCGTCTCGAAGGGGATGTTCTTGTCTACCTCGATCTCGTGCAGCGCCGATAGTAATGCAGTGTTCATCTCGTTATATGTCCTCCTTGAGGTTCGCGCGTGCGACGGAGTCGAACGGCAACTCCACCTCCGCATCCTCTGAGAGTTTTAGTAGAAAACCCGTCTCGTTGGTTCGCTCGATGGTTCCGGTAAAGTTTCGCCGCCCCTCTACGGGCTCGGCGGTACGCACCTTCGCCTCGTGTCCGGCGTAACGCTCGAAGTGCTCCGGTTTGGTAAGCGGGCGATCCAACCCCGGCGAAGAGACCTCGACGAGACCGTCGTACCCCTCGTCGTCCAACACCGGAGAGATCCGACCGATAACCTCGGAGGTAAACTCGTGGTCCACGGGTCCGTCCTCCCGGTCCACGAGCAGCGTAAGAAGAGGCCCACCGGAAAAGCGGGCCTCCACGAGCTCCGCCCCCTCCGGAAGCGCGCTCTCAACAACCTCCGTAAGTCTGTCTAACCTTGCCGTTTTTACCGCTCCCCGTTTCGAGACGTTAAAAAAGCAACGGGTCCCTAGAGACCCCTTGCTCCAGTACAACAATGCCAATTATACCGCAGAGTATGAGGGTTACAAGGCGTCCGTAGCCGCTGTGTCGCGTGCCGGCAACTCGCCTTTCACGGTAGACGCAAGCTCCTTGTTGGACAACGTCTGGTAGTTTGTGGGTTGAGTGAGGAGGAAGACTTGACCCAAGAAGAAGAGTTCAAAGACACCGTAAAGCGAGAC
>JAIVIG010000521.1 GCA_020200675.1 Actinomycetota bacterium | reverse complement strand
CGGCTACCTCGCACCCGATCACGCGCAGTAGCAGCCGCCTCACGGCGGATCGTGTCTCCCGAAAATCCGAGCCCTCGTGGCCGGTAACGCCCCACCCCGCGACCGGCCGATCGGATAGTTCGTCCTAACGGGCCGGAGCCTCCCTCGGAGCCACCCCCGGCGGGGCGCAGAAACCCGAGTACAAAAACCGTGCGTCGGCTCGGACAATACTGGCATGAGAACGGACACAAAACGGAGGAAGCTCCGCATGAAAGAAACCCACGCCAAGGCGGTCAGGCGCCGCGAGGTCTCCCGCGCCCTGGCGGGAATGACCCTCTCGCCCGAAAAGGAGGAGGCCATCGAGCGGTTGAGCCGCTCGCTGGTCGGGAGGCTCCTTCGTGGCCCGGTCTCCAAGGTTGGGGCACGCGCCGAGAGTTAGGAGGTATCCTTGCGAATCTTAATTGTGGGAGGCGGGGTGGCCGGGCTCACCTTGGCTGCGCTCCTCAGACAGCGCGGCGAGGAGCCCACCGTCGTGGAGAAGGTGGAGGAGTACGGACGGGCGGGTTACGTCATCACCCTGTGGCCCATGGGCAACCGCGTGTTGCGGGGGCTGGGACTGAGCGAGGGGTTCCGGCAGCTCGGCGCCCCCTTGGAACGTACCGTGTTGCGCGACGGACGGGGCAGGGTCTTGCGGATCATCCGATGGGGCAGCCTGATGGAATGTCACGGCGAGACCCGCAAACTAGAGAGGGCCGACCTGTTAGACCTGCTGCGTTATTATCACTGCAGCTTCCTCTTCGCTTTCTCTAGCAGGCCTTCTTCCTCTGTTCGATCTGCCTGCGCCGCTCGGCTTTCTGTTTGGTCCTCAACCTCGGCGTTTGCAGCTTGCTGTTTTACGAGTTCAATTCCGTGTTTACAATTGGCCTTACTGCTGTAACCCTCGTTACTGTCAGCGATTATTTCGCCATTACGGGCGCGAAGTCGCCAACGGTACTCGTCCTTACGATCTTTATAGAGTTGGAACTTGGTCACTGTGTTCACCTCCTTTAGAGCAATTAACTCTATATGTAGACAGAATAAAAGCTAAAGGCGTTTCACCCCGATCTTGTAATTGATAGCGGCTACAAGGAGAAAAGGGAGTTTCTCCTAAAACAGCATTCTCGGATGCTCGGTAGGACTGACGTAGCAACCTACCGCATAATTATCCAGCCGGGTGAATGATTGCCCCGGTCCAAATGGTACCGGACCGGGGCGTAGAGGGCTTGATCTGGGTTATCCACAGCGTGAATGCTTATACAGTATCCTAGTCGGGCCCGGAGTGCGGCGCGGGGTGTGGTGAGAACCTAGGAGATCGATCCCTTGAGGATGCTTCCCGCGCTGAAGGCGGGGACCTTCCGAGCCGGGATGTGGACCGTCTCCACGGGGTTTTGGGGGTTCACGCCCTCGCGGGCAGCACCCTCACGGGCGTAGAACTTCCCGAAGCCCGTGATCTGGACCTCCTCATCGTGCTTTAGGGCCGAGATTATCACGTCCTCGACCGCCTCGAAGTAGCGCTGGGCCTCGCTCTTGGAGCCGCCGGCCTCTTCGGCCACCCTCTCAATGAACTCTGTCTTGTGCACGAACGTTATCCTCTCTCCCCCCTCGTAGGCCCCCTCTTCTGGTTTTCCAACTTCTTACATAGTATGTCCCGAGAGAGCTGGCGTATACCTCAACCAGTACTGGTTTTTTTCTGATACACAACATAAAGGATTTGATGAGAGAAGAGGTACTAGCTGTAGGTTGCTAAAAGAAGGTGTGTCAACGATAGGAAGGCCCGGGTTTCCTCTATTCACCGAGATGCCGAGAAGGAGTGTTCTCGGAAACCTGTATACGACCGGGCGCAACCTTATGCGTTAGGACCGGGGCGCAGGGGCGTAGGTGGGCTCCTCGGCGCGTCGCGGATCACACACCTTGCTCACGATTGGATAGATA
>JAIVIG010000313.1 GCA_020200675.1 Actinomycetota bacterium | reverse complement strand
GGCCCGCCTCTCCTCGCGACTCCTCGCGCCTCATGGTCGTGGACGTACGGAAACAGAGCATCGAACACCGCGTCTTCCGCGACCTGCCGGAGTCCTTATGCCCCGGAGACACACTCGTGCTGAACGAAACAAAAGTTTTGCCGGCCCGGCTCCGTGCCCGCAGGCCGGGTGGGGGAGAGACGGAGCTGTTATTCCTGCGAGAGCTAGGTGCGAAGGGCAACCTCTGGGAGGTCATGGTCCGGCCGAGCCGACGCCTCCGTCCCGGAATGGCGCTCTCGATGGGCGAAGAAGAGTTGCAGGCCGTGAAGCCTCTGGGGGAGGGAAGGTGGACGGTTGCCGGAACCGACGTGCCGGGGACACTGAGACGGCACGGACACATGCCGCTTCCGCCGTACATAGAGGCGACGCCCGAGGCCGAAGAGGCGTATCAAACGATCTTTGCCCGAAACGAGGGCTCCGCCGCCGCCCCGACCGCCGGGCTCCACTTCACGAAAGAGGTGCTCGCGGAGGTGGAGAAGGCGGGAGCGAGGATCTCGCGTGTCACCCTACACGTCGGACCGGGGACGTTCTCGCCCGTGAGGACCGAAAAGCTCGAAGATCATCGGATGCACGCCGAGCACTACCGCATCTCCGACGAGGCGGCGCGAGCCGTCGGCAACGCGAGGCGCGTGGTTGCCGTCGGTACCACCGTGGCCCGGACGTTGGAGAGCTGGGCGGCGACGGGGGTGCGGGAGAGGGAGTCGGAGCTGTTTATCTACCCCGGCTATCGCTGGCGGGCGGTGGACACCCTCCTGACGAACTTCCACCTCCCCCGCTCGACCCTGCTCGCGATGGTGATGTCGTTCGCTGGTGAGGGGCTGATCCGGGAGGCGTACGAGGTCGCGGTGAAGGAGCGCTACCGTTTCTTCTCGTTCGGGGACGCGATGCTGCTCATGGGCGGCGGGAGGGCGCTATAGGGGCACCGGTCACGATAGAGGTTACCGCCCGCGACGGCGAGGCCCGGGCCAGCGTGCTCTCTACCCCGCACGGCGACGTCCCGACGCCCACCTTCATGCCGGTCGGAACCAAGGGCACCGTCAAGGGGCTGACTCCCGGAGACCTGCGTTCAGCCGGGGTAGGCGTCGTGCTCGGGAACACCTACCACCTGTACCTCCGTCCCGGGGCGGACTTGATCCGGGAGGCGGGCGGGCTGCACGGCTTCACGGGTTGGGACGGGCCGATGCTCACCGACTCGGGGGGCTACCAGGTCTTCTCGCTCGCCCACAGGCGAAAGCTCTCCGAAAAGGGCGTCGAGTTCGCCTCGGTCTACGACGGCTCGTCGCACTTCTTCACCCCGGAGCTGACGACGCGGGTGCAGGAGGACCTCGGGGCGGACGTGGCGATGGTCCTCGACGAGTGCCCGCCCGCCAACGCGAGCCGCGAGTACCACACCGAATCCTTGAGACGCACGGCCAGGTGGGCGTGGCGGTGTAAAGAGGCGCACGCTCGCGAGGATCAGGCGCTGTTCGGGATCGTGCAGGGCGGGCTCTACTCGGACCTGCGCCGCGAGAGCCTGGAGCGGACGGTGGAGCTCGACTTCCCCGGCTACGCGGTCGGCGGGCTCTCCGTCGGTGAGTCGCGGGAGGAGATGCTAGAGATGCTCGCGCTCGTGGCGCCGGAGTTACCCGCCGGGAAGCCGCGTTACTTCATGGGGATAGGGGACCCGGTCGGCATCCTGCAGGTCATAGCCCTCGGGGTGGACATGTTCGACTGCGTTCTGCCGACCCGGCTGGCGCGCCACGGCATGGCGCTCACCGCCGAAGGAAGGCTGAACCTCAAGAACGCCTCCCACCGCCGCAACCTCGGTCCTCTGGACCCGGAGTGCTCCTGCGAAGCATGCATCGGGTACAGCCGAGCCTACCTCTCGCATCTCGTACGGGAGAACGAGCTGCTCGCCCACCGGCTCGTGACGTTGCACAACGTCCACTTCGTCGGGGAGCTCTGCCGGCGGTCGCGGGCGGCGATCTCGGCGGGGCGTTACGGGGAGTTCATGGAGGCGTGGGGGGCGCGTTATCAAGAGCGGTCAGCTTTCAGCCCTCAGCCGTCAGCTTCTCCCCGGTCGGCGGACCCCGGCAACGCGGAGCGGAGTTCGTAGACAACCTCGCCGTACCGCATCATCCGTAGACTTTCGCTTCCCGTAACTTGGCTGAAAGCTGGTTGCTGGCGGCTAACAGCCCTCCAAATAGTGCTATTATCCCGGTAAGAGATCATGACTAACCGTCGAAACAACTTGATCATACTGGGTCTGGTGGTCGTCCTGATCGGGGTGGCTGCTTACTTGATCTTCGTGCGCCAGCCGGTCGCCGAGGCGACGCGGCTCGGCCTGGATCTCGAGGGTGGGGTGAGCGCGAACCTCCAGGGGTACAAGACCAACGGCGAGGAGGTCACCCGCGAAGAGATGGACTTGGCCGCGGGCGTCATTCGCCAGCGGGTCGACTCGTTGGGCGTCACGGAGCCGGAGATACAGATTCAGGGAGACGACCAGGTGGTCGTGAACATCCCTGGCATCACCGATGCCGACCGGGCCGTGGAGGTCATCGGGCGTACCGCCCAACTCGGCTTCTACGAGGTTCTCGCGACCGTGGGCGGCCAGCCTGTCCCCGAGGACGAGATCGAAGATACCAAAGCGAGCCTGCAGGATGAGCTCGAAGGGGACCCGGCGTACGAAGAGGGCCAGACCAAGATCCTCTTCGAGGAGTCGCCGGCGCCGGACGGGAGCGGGACCATTGTACAGGGGTACGTCGTCCCCGCCGAGCCTGAGCTTACGGGCCAGGCACTCGACTCTGCCGTCCAGAGCCAAGACCAGGCTGGCAGGCGCCAGGTCCAGATGGAACTGACCAGCGAGGGTGGAGAGGGATTCGGCGACCTCTCCCAGCAGATAGTGGACAACGCTCTGGCCAACGGGACCCCGGGCGGCGGCAGGCTCGCCGTGGTCCTCGACGAGGACGTGGTCAGCGCACCGGTGGTTGATGAGCCTATCTACGGCGGGCAGGTCGTGATCGAGAACCAGGGCAGCCCGGGCGGGCTCCCGCAGGAGGAAGCGAAGGAGCTCGAGGTCGTCCTCCAGACCGGGGCGCTTCCGGTGAACATGGAGGTCCTTTCGGTGAGCTCGATAGGCCCGACGTTGGGTGCGGACTCTTTGAGGAGCGGGCTCTTAGCGTCGCTCGTCGGGTTCGGGCTCGTGCTCGTGTTCCTGGTAATCGTCTACCGGGTGCTCGGGCTCATAGCGGATCTGGCGCTGATAATCTACGCCTTCCTGCTGTGGGGACTCATCGTCGCCATCCCGATAACCATGACGCTGCCCGGGATCGCAGGCATCGTGCTCTCCATCGGCGTCGCCGCCGACGCGAACGTGGTCATATTCGAGCGCATTAAAGAGGAGGTTCGGCGCGGCAAGACGCCCCGTACCGCCGTGGGCATCGGCTACCAGAAGGGCTTCAAAGCGATCCTGGACGGGAACCTCACGACGCTTATCACGGCCTTCATCCTCTTCGCTCTCTCGTCGGGTTCGGTGCGTGGGTTCGCGGTCTTGCTGGTCGTGGGCGTTATTCTCTCGATGTTTACGGCCGTCGCGGTTACGCGGGCGCTCCTGGGCGTCATCTCCGGCCGTGGCTTCCACCTCTCGGCACCCATGATGGGCATCTCCAAGAAGAGCCTGGAGGAGGGACGGCCCGCGAGGGCCGGCAAGACCGGGGCGGAGGCGCGCCGCTAGTGGTGGCGTTTAAGAACGTAGACTTCGTCGGCAGGTGGCGGATCTGGTTCGCCGTCTCGGGCGCGTTTCTCCTGATCTGCGTCGTTGCCATCGCCCTCGGGGGGTTCAACCCCGGCATAGACTTCACGGGCGGCTCGGCGTTCACCGCGAGCGGGGTTCAGGGCTCCCCGACCACGGCCGAGGTGCGCGAAGCGCTGCCAGGGGATCTCGGGGACAGCTCGATCGTGCAAAGCGTGGGCGAGGACGGTTACGAGGTCCGGACGCCGGTCCTCGCGGAGGAGGGGTACACGGACGCGGAGGTCCGGCAGGCCCTCGAAGAAGAGCTCGGGGCGGAGGTCAGCGTCACGAGCATCAGCCCGACGTTCGGAGGCCAGATCCGGACGCAAGCGTTGCAGGCCGTGGCGGCGGCCCTGGCGATCATCGTCCTGTTCATCAGCATCCGCTTCGAGTTCTCCTTCGCGATGGCCGCGATGGTCGCGCTCATCCACGACATCCTCATCACCATCGGCATCTACGCCCTGGTGGGACGCGAGGTGAACCTGGTGACCGTGGTCGCGATCCTGACGGTTCTCGGGTACTCGCTCTACGACACGATCATCATCTTCGACAGGATAAGGGAGAACGCGCCCCAGGCCGGCTACAACCGCCAGCGGTACGAGGAGCTGGCGAACAACTCCATCCGGCAGGTGGTGATGCGTTCGATCTACACGAGCGTGTGTACCCTGATCCCGGTCGCCGCCCTCCTGATCTTCGGCGAGTCTACCCTGAGCGACTTCGCCTTCGCCCTCCTCGTCGGCATCGCCGCCGGCACCTACAGCTCCATCTTCGTAGCCGCGCCCGTCCTGTGCCTGTACAAGGCCTGGCGCGCCGGTAGGATCGGCGCCGGCAAGGGCCGGACCGCGCAGTCCGCCAGATCGTAGCAACCGCCGTGACCAGGACCGGCGCGTCGCCTCTCTCCCGATCGGAGTCCGGAGAGGGCGATGAACAACGGCACAACACCCTGTTCCTCACGCGAACGTCCCGGGTTTGGGTTGCCGTCGCGGTTGCGAGTCTCGTTCTCCTGATCCCCCTCTACCTTACCGGGTACGGCTTCGACCACAGGTTGTTGTTCTCCGGCGCCGGGATTGTGGCGGGGATCTTCGGAGTCTACTTTACACTCTACGTGCTTGGCGCGTACGTGATAGCGCCGGTCTTGCGATATTTCCCGTAGAAGCCCACGCCGCTGTTTCGGGTTATCATGGGGACGACGGACTCTCCTGCCAGGAGGTATTCATGCTGGACACGCTGGAACGTTTGATTCTCTTGCAGATAGGCGCCGCGGCCGTTACCCGGGAGCGGGTACAAGAGGCCGTCAACCGGCTGATAGAGCAGGGCCGGATGGAGCGCGAGGAGGGCCGCGCGGTCGTGGAGGACGTCGTTACCCGGGCGCGCGAACGCTCGACCGGCGCCCGCGGCCTCTTAGACGCCTCCGTGCAGCAGGGCCTGCGCGGGGCCGGCGTACCGAACCGCGAGGCCTACGAGGACCTCCTGTTCAGGATCGAACAGCTCGAGTACCGGGTCCGCCTGCTCGAGGACCGGCCCACGGCGACTGACCCCGAAGCCCCGACGGAGCCGTTGACGCCCCCGATGGATGAGCCCTCACCGCCCCCGGTCGGTGATGTGGACGTGGCGCCCGAACCCCCGAGTGACGAGCCCGACGCTCCGCTGGGCAGATAGCCCGATAAGCAACTTCGCAGGATACCGGGAAGGCCCGGGCCGGTGATCGAGGCCACGGGGAATGGCGTCAGGGTCTATTCCGGTAGCCGGCGGGAGAACCTCGTGCGGTTCTCTCAGATCGGGCGGGTGCTCATCCGTCACGGGTTCGGGTTCGTCTTCGACGTCCGCCGCGGCAGGCGGGAGAAGCGCGGGATCGAGGAGCTCCTCGCCCCGAACTTCGGCGTCAGGCTCAGGCGGACGCTCGAAGACCTGGGGCCGACGTTCGTCAAGTTCGGCCAGCTCCTCTCCACCCGCTCGGACGTGATCCCCGAGGGCATCCTCGTCGAGCTCCAGAAGCTGCAGGACACGGCGGCGCCCATCCCCCTCGAAGCGGCGCAGGCGGTCATAGAGAGGGAGCTCGGGGCGCCGGTCGGAAAGGTGTTCGCCGCCCTGGATCCCGTCCTCCTCGGGTCGGCGAGCATCGGGCAGGTCTACGAGGCCCGGCTGCACGGCGGGGAACGGGTCGCGGTAAAGGTGCAGCGTCCGGACGCGCAGCGGAGGGTCGAGGCGGACCTGGCGTTAATGAGGGACCTCGCGGCGATCCTGGACGCGAGGTTCGGGGACAGGATCTTTGTAGACGTAAAGGAACTCGTGGCGGAGTTCGAGGGCGTCATAAGGCGCGAGCTCGACTACGAGGCGGAGGCCCAGAACGCGCGGCGCTTCGCCATCAACTTCGCCGGAACACCGGTAAAGATACCGAGGGTCTACACGGAACTCTCCACGAGGAGGGTCCTGACGATGGAGTTTATCGAGGGGACCCGCTTTTACAACCTCCAGCCGCTGCTCCTGCCCCCGGCGGAACGCCGCAAGGTGGCCACGATGGGCGCCGAGGCTATCTTCAAGATGGCCTTCGAAGACGGCTTCTTCCACGGCGACCCGCATCCGGGCAACCTCATCCTCACCCCGCAAGGAGGGCTCGCCTTGCTGGACTTCGGCATGGTCGGCTTCATGAGCCGGGGCGACATCGAGGCTTTGAGCCGGTTGTTTATAGCCGTGATACAGCGCGACGCGGAGGCGGTGCTACGCGGGTTGGAGGGGTTGGGCGTCCGGTACGCGCCGGAGGTCAGGGGGCCGCTGGTGCAGGAGCTTCGGGAGTTTCTGTACAAGTACTCGGGGCTCTCGGTGGGGGAGGTCACGCTCGGGCAGGCGCTCTCCGAGCTGATCTCGCTCGTCAGGCGCTACAGGCTCTCGATGCCGCCGGTCTTCCCGCTCTTGACCAAGGCCCTCGTGACCGCCGAGGCGCTCGCTCGCTCCATCGACCCGACAATCAACGTCTACGAGATAGCCCAACCCTACGCGAGCCGCCTGCTGCGCGAACGCTACGAGCCGGATTTCCTCCTCGAACGGTCCCAGGAGCGCGCCCTGGAGTACGCCCGCTACCTGGAAGAATTCCCCGAGCAGGTCCGGCAGCTCCTCGCCGCGCTCGAGGACGGGGAGCTCGAGGTGAAGCTCAACAACCGCGGCCTCGACGAATTGATGGGGGAGGTGGACGTACTCGCCAACCGGCTCGTCTTCGCCGTCGTCACCGGCGGCCTGCTAATAGGCTCCTCGCTCATCGGTGCCTTCGCCACCGGAGGCCCCCAGGTGCCGATCCTCGGCGTCCCCCTGGTCGCCTTTCTCGGCTTCACCCTCGCGCTCGTGATGGCCGTGATCCTCCTTACCGTCATCTTCCGGTCTCGGCGGCTGTAGAGATCCGCGAGCGCGCGGCGGATTCCGGCTGTGTGTAGTATGGGAACCAAAATAGTCGGGGAGGTCTCTCGTGGTTATAAGAAGGGTCGGGGTGCTCTCGCTCGGTAAGGTACTGGGCGTCCTGTACGCTTTGCTGGGGCTCATAGTCGGGGCGCTCTTCGCCATCGTCTCGTTGTTGGGCGCGGCCGTGGGCGTGGCGAACTCCCAGTCTTCCGATGCCTTCGCCGGGCTGTTGTTCGGCGTCGGGTCCGTGATCTTCCTGCCCATCTTCTACGGGATTCTTGGTTTCGTTTTCGGCCTGATCGGGGCTTTGCTCTACAACGGGATAGCGCGCCTGATCGGCGGCGTAGAGATCGAGCTCGAGGAGACCAGGCACGCGAGCTCCAGCCATTATTCGTAGGCG
>JAIVIG010000520.1 GCA_020200675.1 Actinomycetota bacterium | reverse complement strand
CATCACGGGAATAAGTACTGGAAGAACTACTACCCCAATACCTACTACAAGTACTGTGAACCGGATGGCGCCAAATATTACGGCAAGACGAAGGCCAGTAAGTGGTGCAAGAAGTACTATACGGAATACCATAAGAAGTGGAACAACGGCAAGCAGTACTACTACGTCCATGTCTACTACAAGTGGAAGACCCCGGACGGCCAGTGGCACACGAAGAGCTACTGGTATTACTGCCAGTACCACAAGTACAACGACCCGAACTCCAAGAGGCCCTATTTCAAGGCTTGGGTCGGCTATAAACCCACTGGCAAGCACTATTGGGAGTCGTTCTACTGGCATGGCTAACCGCTAAGAACACCCGTCTGCCCCGAGTGGTTCTCCGGCCAGAGCACCGATTCCGCAGGGTGTGCGCTCAGTAGGATAAACCGTTCGAGGATAGGCAGAGCACCGGGCTGGCCTTGGGCTCTTAGAGCTTCCAGAGGCCAACCTGGTGCCTTTTAGAGCTAGCGGGGGCCAGGGCTACGATGCCCCGCCCCTTCCTCTTCTTGCTCTTCTTCACCCAAGTGTTCCATGGCCCTTGTCGGGCCACCCCGACGCTATGAAAATGAGCTGCCGCCAAGGCTATTTTCACACCAGTGGTCCATGGCCCTTGTTGCAGGGCCACCCCGAAGGGAGATATGATCGAAAGTTGTGGATTGGAGATTTTCTGAAGAGCGTGGTGTACCTTCCCTTCGAGCAATCGAATGGAAAGCCGACGCGCCAACGTCGGTGGGAAGGAGACACCAATGCAGAGGATACATCAGGTTGAGGGCGACCGTGAGGGCGGGCGCGAAGAACTCTTGCTCGATCTGGACGAGATCGCCCGTCATGGAGCCAGGAGGATGCTCGCCGAGGCTCTCGAAGCCGAGGTACAGGACTACCTCGAGGCGGCCAGAGGCGAGCGGGACGAACAGGGGCGCGCTCTGGTGGTCCGCAACGGCTACGCCAGAGAGCGCGAGGTCCTCCTTGGAGCGGGGGCCGTGGAGGTTCGGACACCGAGAGTCAACGACAAGAGGATGGAGGAGGACGGCAAACGTAAGAGGAGGTTCAGGAGCGTGATCCTGCCACCCTACATGCGCCGTTCTCCGAAGGTTACGGAGGTGCTGCCGCTACTGTACCTCCACGGGCTTTCCAGCGGAGACTTCGTTCCGGCTCTGGAGGAGTTCTTCGGTACCCAGGCCGGACTGTCGGCCTCCACCATCACCCGCCTTTCAGAGCAGTGGCAACAAGAGCGGGAGAGCTTCATGAGAAGCGATCTCTCAGAGAGGGACTACGTCTACGTCTGGGTGGATGGAATTCATACCGGCGTTCGCCTCGGAGGCGACGATCGGTTGTGCTGCCTGGTGATGATTGGAGCGAGGCTCGATGGCACAAAGGAATTAGCAGCCATCTCAGACGGTTACCGAGAGTCTAGTGAGAGTTGGGCCGAGTTACTGCGGGATCTCAAAAAGCGCGGGATGAGGGCGCCGGAGCTGGCAATTGGAGACGGCGCTTTAGGCTTCTGGAGTGCGATCCGGGACATCTTTCCCGAGACTGGCCATCAGCGGGACTGGGTCCATAAAACCGCAAACGTACTCGATTCGATGCCAAAGAGTGTCCACTCCCGAGCGAAGGCGGCGATCCGCGAGAATTTCACCGAAGCGGAGAACAAGAAAGAGGCGGAGGGAGCCATCGAGGAGTTCGCCGGTGAGTTCGGAGGGAAGTGGCCCAAGGCAGTCTCAAAGATCGTCGATGAGAGGGAGGCTCTGCTCGCCTTCTACGACTATCCTGCCCAGCACTGGAGGCATCTGAGGACGACCAACCCCATAGAGTCAGTCTTCGCGCCGGTGAGGGCTCGTACCGACATCACCAAGGGACCGGGCTCACGGCAGGCGGGGTTGGCGATGATCTACAAGCTGATGGAAGCAGCCGAAGGGAGGTGGAGGAAGC
>JAIVIG010000042.1 GCA_020200675.1 Actinomycetota bacterium | reverse complement strand
CAAGCGTGACGGCTATCTGGACTTGGCCGCCGAAGGGTTTATGTCTAGGGATGAACTAGGGGTTAAGCTTGCGGACGTAGACAAACAAAAGACCGAATACCAGCGCGAACTAGACGCGGTACTGAACCGCCGGCAGCGGTTAGATGAACTTAGCGAACTGATAGTTATACTGGGGGACGATCAGGTATGGCTACCCTGGCTAGAACGCGCCGAAGACGATCCCGACGGTTACAAGAAACCTCTACAAAAGCTGAAACTAAGGGTGATTGTGTATGCGGACTGGCTAGAACTGACCGGCGATTTCGGGGATATGGTTCGTAATTCAAACGGTAAACGTCGTGAGCCCGAAGACGACGAGGAGACGCTGATCCAGCTCGTTCGCCCGCTGCACGGCGTACTCTAAAGCGTGGTTGTACTCTGCCCTTTGCGCCTCCTGCATCCAGTACAGAATGTAGTCGCCCTCCCTTATGTACTTATCGTTGAGCTGCCGAACACGCTCTTCTTGTATTTCCTTCGTAGCCACTCGGTCCTCCGGGATGCGTCGCTTGCCGCTACATACGAATAGCGCATCCAGACCTGCCCGTCTGGGCGAGAAAACACGCCAGGGCGAACATCGGGCGGAGTAACGGTCGGAGAGGTTCGCGGGGTCCGTGTTTTCGGCGAAATGGAGGCAGGTCCGCCCCGGTCGGCGAGCAGGTTGTAGTAGGGGTGGAGCGCGATGGGACCCAGAGCAGAGCCGCCGACGTGGACGAAGTCCGTCGCGCCCGAGGCTCGCACCTCCTCTGCCAGGGCCTTCGACGGCTCGGAGAGCTCATTGGTCTACGGGAGGCGCGTGAACCCGGGCGTGTCTTCGAGAAAGGTGCTCATGGCCTCTTCGAGCCTGGGGCGCAGGTCGCGCAGCTCCCCGTCGCCGATACCCCCTTCCACCTCGACCAGGTTCGGCTCTGTATCTGGCGGACCCGTTCGCGGGTTATGCCGATGCTCAGACCGATCTCCGCGAGCGAGGCGCACCCTTCACCATCGAGGCCGTATCGGCGTTCGACGACGTAGCGCTCGCGTTCGGGGAGGGTAGCGAGGAGGTTGCGTATACAATCCCTCAGCGCGTCCTCCATATAGAGGTCCTCCGTTCCGGCCTCCGTCTCGTCGGCGAGGAGATCCGCGAGGGAGCCGTCTTCGTCCGAGCCGACGGGTATGTCGTAGGAGACGACGGTCTTGCGGGCGGTGAGGGCGCTCACGACTTCCTCGGTGCTCTTGCCCACGTGCTCGGAGAGCTCCTCGATGGACGGCTCGCGACCGGTCGTGGCCTGCAGTTGGTTGCGGGCACCGTTTACGAGCCGCTCGCCTTCGGCGGCGTGGATGGGTATCCGGATGGCGGCCGCCTTGTTGGAGATAGCCCGGCTTATGGATTGCTTGATCCACCAGGTCGCGTAGGTCGAGAACTTGGTGCCGAAAGCCGCGTCGAAGCCGCGCGCCGCCCTCATAAGCCCCAGGTTGCCTTCCTGGATAAGGTCGGCGAACTCGAGCCCCCGGCCCATGTACCCGCGCGCCACCGAGACGACGAGCCTCAGGTTGCACTGAACGAGCTCTTCCCACGCCGTCTCGTCGCCTCTACTGATGCGTGCCGAGAGCGCCGCCTCTTCGCGGCGACTCAGGATCCTGTGCCGCCTGGCCCGCGACAGGTACAGGGCGAGAACCTCCGGTCCCGCCTCGCCCCTACCGGAAGCCGCCCGCTCGACTTTCTGCTCCATCTCACCCTCCGTCCCTTCGTACCTCTCTTCCTTACGGAGACCAAGATACTCCTCGGCCGGCGGGCGTTATATGGGAAATAGGTCCTATATGCGCTTGGGCGAATGTCCCAATTGTCCCGGCTTCTTGTCCCGGTTTTACCGGCTCTTTCGCGGTCGGGAGGCCCACGGGAGGCGCCCGCGGGACCACGCTATAATCCCTCTAGATCACCGTGCGCGCGACGACTGACCACTCCGAACGTCCCCCCGCCCCGATAGGCGAGGTAATAGCGCGCCTCAAAGAGGCGTATCCCGATGCGAGGACCGAGCTTCGTTGGGAGGACCCCCTCCAGCTCCTGGTCGCCACGATTCTCTCTGCCCAGAGCACCGACGTCCGGGTCAACCAGGTTACCGAGGGACTCTTCGAGAGGTACTGCACCGCGGAGGACTACGCGGAGGCGGACCCCCTTCTTCTGGAGGAGGAGATACGCTCCGTTGGCTTCTTCCGAAACAAGGCCCGCTCCATAAAGAACATGTCCCGAGCCCTCGTCGAGGAGCACGGAGGAGAGGTTCCCCGCACGATGGAGGAACTGGTGCGGCTCCGTCCGGGCTGCGTCCTGAACGACGTCTGCCCTTCGGCTTTCGAGGTTGGGTAATAGCGGATTCGGTCGATCGCCGCCCGATCGTGACACTGGCGCACCTCGAACCCGGCGACCCGCAGCATCTCGCCGACGAGTAGCACGTCGTTGACGCAGCCTCGCACCGGCGTAACCCGCCGCATCATCCAGGGACAAAAGGGGAGTCGAACCCGATGCGCGAGCCGAACATTCCCCGACGCGAGACCGATTCATCGCCGATTCATTCTGGATTCATCGCCGATTCATCGCCGTCTGGTCTCATTCCTCGTAATGAGTGACGGATCGTTTGGAAGTTACGGAAGGGGAAGATGGAGGATACACACTTCGATGCGGTAATCGTCGGGTCTGGGTTCGGCGGGTCGGTCATGGCGTACCGGCTCACGGAAGCGGGTTTGCGGGTCTGCATTTTGGAGCGGGGAAAGGCCTATCCGCCCGATTCGTTCCCTCGCGCCCCGCACCGCATGAAGAAGAACTTCTGGGATCCCAGCGAGGGGTTGTACGGGATGTTCAACGTCTGGTCGTTCCGGGGGTTGGGCGCGATCGTTTCGAGCGGGCTGGGGGGTGGGTCGCTCATCTACGCGAACGTCCTCATTCGCAAGGACGAGAAATGGTTCGTCGAGGAGGACCTCTCGAACGGCTACGAGTACTGGCCGGTCACGCGGGAGGACCTGGATCCCCACTACGACCGGGTCGAGGAGATGCTCGGCGCGCAGCGCTACCCGTTCGACCGGGAGCCTTACTCCGGGACGTCGAAGACCAGGGCGCTCAAGGGCGCCGCCGAGCGGCTCGGGTTGGACTGGCGCCTGCCCAACCTGGCCGTGACCTTCGCCAACGAAGGCGAAGACCCGGTGCCGGGCGAGCCGATCCGCGAAAAACACCCGAACCTGCACCACCGCACGCGCTACACCTGCCGGCTGTGCGGCGAGTGCGACATAGGGTGCAACGTCCAGACGATCACTGCCGACCGGTTGATTCTCGCCGCCGGGGCTTTAGGCTCTACTTTCCTGTTGCTCAAAAACCGCGGTGCGTTCCCCGGCCTCAGCGAGCGGCTCGGGGCGCGATTCTCCGGCAACGGCGACCTGGTCACGTTCGCCGTCAGGGCCAGGGAGGAGGTGGACGGCAAGAAGGTGCCGCGCATGATAGACCCCGGCCACGGCCCCGCTATTACGAGCGCGATCCGCGTGGCGGATCGGGCGGACGGCGGCCAGGGACGGGGGTTCTATGTAGAGGACGCCGGGTACCCGGAGTTCGTCAACTGGATGTTGCAGATGGTCGATACACCCGGGTCGTTGCGGCTGTGGTGGCGCAGCGTCGGCAGGCACCTTGTCCGGAAGTGGTTGGGGCGAGACCCGGAGACTGACATAGGAGCGGAGATAGCGGGTTTGTTCGGCACCTCCGAGCTCTCCTCGGGCATGCTCCCTTTGCTGGGCATGGGACGGGACATTCCCGACGGGAACATGCGGTTGCGCAAGGACAAGCTGGACGTAGACTGGCGGATCGGTACCTCGAGGCCGTACTTCGAGCGCGTCAGAAAGACGATGCGCGACATCGCCGGGAGCCTAGAGGCCGATTTCCGGGACAACCCAACCTGGTACCTGAGCCGCTTGATCACCGTTCACCCTCTGGGCGGCTGCCCGATGGGCCGCAACGAAAGGGAGGGCGTCGTGGACCCGTACGGCGAGGTCTTTAACTACCCCGGGCTCTACGTCGCCGATGGTTCCGTCATGCCGGGACCGGTAGGCCCGAACCCCAGCCTGACGATCGCGGCTTTAGCCGACCGCTTCGCCGACGGAATCGTCCAGTAGGGAGGAGCCTAAGGGATGATCGAAGACCACGGGAAGAAGCGTTCGCCGCTCAGGCGTGGCGGCCTGAGTTACCTTCCAATTTAAAGGCGGGTTATATGGCGGTTCAGTACAAACCGGTAGTACCCCACGCAAGCGTGGTTGAGTNNNNACAGCATCGATAGCCTCGGCTACGACTGGGAGCGTGTGGCGAACCCGGCCATAAGGCCGAAGTACCCGTTCAAAATCTATCTGCCGCGCACGACCGAGGACGTCATCGCGGTAGTCAACGAAGCGAGGCAGCTTGGCCAGACGCTTGGGATACGCAGCAGAGGCCACTCCAGCAACGACCTGGTGCTGGTGGACAAAGGCGCGGTGTTGTGTACCGAAAAGCTGAACAAGGTGATCGAGCTCGATCCGCGAGCGATGACCGTGAAGGTTCAGGCGGGCGTCATCCTGGCGAACCTGGACGAGATGCTCGCGAAGCAGGGCTACGGTTTGCCGGTGGTCGGCGATCACGACGACATCACCGCGGGCGGCTTTGCCTCCGTCGGCGGCATCAGCCCCACCTCGCATCGCTACGGCATGTTCGTGGACAACATCGCCGCGCTCGAGTACGTGAACTGGGACGGCGAGCCGATCCGCTGTAGTAAGACCGAGAACCGCGACGAGTTTTACCGCCTGCTCACGGGAACGGGGCAGTACGGGGTGATCGCCACGCTCACCTTGAACATAGTCCGCGTCGATAAGTACCGCACGATCCTGAAGAACGACCTCAAGCTCTACATAGGCGTCAACGAGTTCGTCGAGGGTACGACGCGGCTGATCAACAATCCGGGCGACACGCTCATGCAAAGGGCGGCCTGGTTCGACTTCGCGGAGGGTCGCAGCATCGGCCAGATTTCGGCCTACAAAGCGGCGCCGCCCGGACGGCTCGGCGCGTTGACCAACACCCTTTCCTACGGCTACCTGCACACCCTCGGCTTCTGGGCAGGGCGTCTGCCCGAAAAGCTCGACGTCGCGGTGAAGTACCTGGGTACTCTGGGTTTGATCTTTGCGCCCGGCTATGCCTCGATAAAGAACGTCGAACGTTTCAGCGATAGGGTATTGGATTCTTCGGTCGGAGACCCGTCGCGTTTCCTGATCACGCTCGCCCCGGCCGAGGCGTACCCCACGCTCTTCGACAAGCTCTACACGCTCTGCAGATCGTTCAGAACGCGCCACAAGTGCTTCACGTTCATCACCCTGTCAGTGAAGGGCATCCGGTCCGACTACCTCAGTAACGGCGACCCCAACAAGCCCTTCTGTGAGTTGATCCTGCTGGTCGGGATCGATCCGAAGCGGATGACGGACGTGATCACGGACGATTTCGTCTCCCAAATGGACGACCTGTGCATCGAGCACGGGGCATTTCGCTACATGCACACCAAGACGGTGAAGGACCCGGAGCGGCCCGGTCGGAGGGTCGCAAGCAGCAATTAGCCGCTCTGAGCCAGGAGGCGTGCGATGACCCAAAAGCCCCATACCCTGACCAGCCACGAGGATGTTTCGCACGACAGCCTGGACGGTCTTGGCTACGACTGGAACTGGGTTGCGAACCCGAGCATCAAGCCGCGGTACCCGTTCAAGGTTTACCTACCGCAGACCACGCAGGATGTGATCGAGGTGATCAAGGAGGTCAACCAACTCAGGCAGGAGCTCCGGATCCGGAGCAGGGGCCACTCCAGCAACGACCTGGTGTTGACCGACGGCGCAGTCCTGTTAACCGAGAAGCTGGATCAGCTTATAGAGTTAAATGAAGCCGGGAAGACGGTCACCGTCCAGGCCGGCTTCGTCCTGGCGCGCCTCGACAAATACCTCGGCGAGCGCGGGTATGGGCTGCCCGTCATCGGCGATCACAGCGACATCACGGCCGGTGGCTTCGCCTCGGTCGGCGGGTTCAGCCCGGCCTCGCTCTCCTACGGCATGTTCGTGGACAATATTGCCGCGCTCGAATACGTGAACTGGGATGGCGAGCTGATCCGCTGTAGCAAGACCGAGAACCGCGACGAGTTCTATCGGGTGATCACGGGAACGGGGCAGTACGGGGTGATCGTCACGCTCACCCTGAACATCATGAGCATCGACAAAGAGCGAACCATTCTCGAGCTCGAGCGCACTTTCTACAAGAACGTGGACGACTTCATCGAAGCTACGAGGCGATTCGTCCACGATCCTCCTCCTCCGGCCGACGCGTTGATGGAGCGGATCCAATGGATCGACCTCCCCACCCCGGGCGGCAACATAACCTTCGGCCAGCTCTCTACCTACAAAGAGACGAGCCAGACCGGATGGAAGGCGCTGCGCAACACCGTAGAGTTCGGTTACCTGCACGGCCTGGGGCGCTGGGCGGGACAGCTGCCGGACAAGATCGACCAGCTGGTCAAGATGCTGGGCACCGCGGGCGTCATGCTCGCGCCGAGATACAGCTCGATCAAGAACGTCGAAACCCTGACGGATAAGGTGCTGGATGCCTCGGTGGGCGATCCGACGCGCTGGCTGGCCGTGATCTCGCCGGTCGATGAGTACGAGGTTATCTTCCGTGAACTCTATCGACTCTGCCTGGAGTACCGGAACCGCCACGAGGCCCTGACCCTGATCGCGCTCTACGTCAAAGCGCTGCGTTCCGAGTACCTGGACAACCTGGTTCCGGGCAAACGTTTCTGCGAGCTGCTGCTCTACCTGAACGTAAACACCCGTGCCATGACCGAAGAACTGACTGAAAGCCTCGTCTCTCGGATCGACGACCTGTGCATCGAGCACGGGGCGTTCCGCTACATGCACACCAAGACGGTGAAGGACCCGCAGCGCAGGCGCCTCATCGACCCCAACGCCGCGTACAACCGGGAAGACTCGGCCGTCCATGACCCGAAGGAGGTGCAAGCATGAAGTTTGCTTTGAGGCCTCGACCGTCGGGCGGGCTGACGGACGAGCAACTGCGCGCCTTCCGGCGCTGGATGGTGGCGGCCGGGGTGGAGAACCTTCTCATCTTCTCACCCCTCGCGCCGCCGCGCCTGTACGAGAGATTCTACGGGTCGAACAACAGGCTCAACAGGCTCCTGCGCCTGGGCGGAACCGACGCGGTTCCTCCAGAGGAGGGCATAAACAAGCTGTTCGTCAACCTCAACGGGTTGCTCGGAAGCGCGATGGGGGCCGCCCTCATCTATTCGGCGGCGGACCCACGAAACCGGTGGGGCATCCCGCTCGTGAGCGCCATCGCTCGGCTTATCGCGGTAGCCCTGATCTGGTACTACGCCAAGACAGAGAACATCAACCGCTTGATGCTCCTGTTCGCCGTCCCCGACCTGGTCTTCTCTTCTGCCTTCATCTACTACGTCTCGAAGTCGCGCAGGTTCTCTCCCAGGAAATGAAGATTTTCGTTACAGGCGGCTCAGGATTCGTTGGGAAGCGCCTGATCCGGCGCCTCGCGCGAGAGCAGCACGAAGTGAGCGCGTTGGCGCGGTCGGGCTCGTCGACGTCGCTGCTGGAGCAGCTGGGCGCGCGGGTGATACGGGGGGCGCTAGACGACATCGACGAGTGGGAAGCGCAACTCGAAGGCCACGACGTCGTGATCCATCTGGCCGCGCCGCCCGAGTTCTGGGGGCCCTGGGAGCTGTTCTACGACGGAATCACGCGAGCCACCAGGAATCTGCTTGCAGCTGCTGCCAGGATGAACGTAAAGCGGTTCGTCTTCGTCAGCTCCGAGGCCGTGTTGCAAGACGCGCAACCGCTTATGGACATCGATGAAACCGCCCCGTATCCTCGGGAGCCGAATTCGTATCGCGGAAAAGCAAAACAACTGGCAGAAGATGAAATTCTGGGTTTTCGGTCCGATGTGCACTGTGTTATCCTGCGCCCGCCGTACATTTGGGGCGAGGGCAACAAAGGCATCGAAAACGTGATCGCCAAGATAAGATCGGGCCGCTTCCGCTGGATAAACAACGGGCAGGCGACCATCGAGACGGTCCACGCCGAAAACGTGGTCGAAGCGATCGCGCTCGCCTGCACGAAGGGCGGCCACAAGCAGGTCTACTTCGTCACGGACGACGACCCCGGAACGGTGCGTGATCATTTTGAGCGGGTGCTTGAGGCACGCGGGATCGAGCCGCCGGCCAAAAGCGTACCCAACGCGCTCGCACGACCGCTGGCGACTATCTGCGACTTCATCTGGAAACGCTTCGAGCTACGGGACCCCCCGCCGCTATCGAAATACGACTGGTACTTTGTCGCCGTTCCGCGCAGGTACCGGCTCGCGAAGATCAAACGCGACCTCGGCTACGAACCGATCTTCACCCGCGAGATGGGCTTGCGCGAGATACGAGAATCCACGAGAACAAACGAAAGGAAGGAGCCGGCATGACCGAAGAAAACCGTAACCCGGTCCGTGAGGCCACCATGGTCGAACCGGACGCAACGGCGCAATCCCCCGCGCGCGTGAGTTTCACCGAAGAGATGAAAGGCTACGTGACCTTCGGAGAAACCGATTACGACAGGGGTTTCCGGCAGGGTAAAGAAGATGATACGTTCCTTATGTTCCACTTGACCATCACGGTCGAGGACGTAGACCGTTTCGTTGCCGACCCCCAGCATGAGGCATCGGCGGTGGGCTACGTACGCTGCCCGGCGCTCGGGGAAGACATGCCGGTGGAAAAAGGCGTCTTCAACCTCTTCGTGGATCGGCCCGGAGGGGGGCGACTGGACAAGCGCATGCTCTACCGTCTGTACCTCAACCACGAAGAGGAAGGACCCCTTACCTTAAGCGGGTTCAAGGTGATTCAGGACGACCCCGGCTACGACGTCTGGGCCGATACCACTACGTTGTTTACGAGGCTCTTGCGCGGCCACGTCGGCCCGGAAGAGGAAGCCACAGCCGAGGTTTTTGCTTCGGGCATCATCCATATCTATCACCGTGACTTCTTGAAACAACTCACCACCATGCACGCCGAAGGGCCGACGCTCGCCGAGAGGAACGAAGCGCGTGTCCAGTTCGGCAAGGTCTTCTTCGGGCCGCTGTGGGAGGTGTACGGCAGCCGGGTGGCGGGGGGCCAGACGCCGGGGATATTTACAAGGCATCCCGGGGCGGAGGACATGAGCCCGCGCGAGATACCGTTGTACACCCACGAAGGGGTTCAGAACGCCGCCCACGAGACGATCTACTTCAGTACCGAAGACAAGCTGGGCTTGAGCTTCGAGAGGTTCACCCGCGCCGAGTGCGACGACGTGGTGATGATCGTTCACGGCCTGACCACGTCGACCGACATGTTCATCATGCCGGAACACTACAACCTCGTCAGCTACCTCCTCGACAACGGGTTCACGGACGTGTGGACCCTGGACTACCGCATGAGCAACAGGCACACCTACAACCTGGTCCGCAATAGCATGACCATGGACGACATCGCGCTCTTCGACTACCCGGCGGCGATAGCCGCGATGCGGGAGCGTATCGGCGACCGGCGCATACACGTGATCTGCCACTGCCTGGGTTCCGTCTCGTTCACGATGAGCCTGTTCGGCAAGGCCGTGGACGGCATCACGAGCGTGATCTCCAACAGCTGCGGGCTGACGCCGAGGATCCCCAGGTGGTCGTGGATCAAGATGAACGTGGCGCCGTTCTTTGTGGAATACGTTCTGGGCTACCCGTACCTGAACCCGCGCTGGAGTTACGACCGGGGCCTGAGCAGCGGGAAGATCTTCTCGAAGGTAAACTCCTTGTTCCATCGGGAATGCAACGTACCGGCGTGCCACATGCTCAGCTTGATGTGGGGAAGCGGAAACCCCGCGCTCTACAACCACGAGAACCTTGCGGATATCACGCACCGTCGGAGCGGCGATCTCTATGGCGGCACCAGCATGCATTACTACCGGCACGTCCGCAAAATGATCAGGGCTAACGGCGCGGTCAAGTACGATCCGAACGATCCCAAATACGACCGGCTGCCGAACGACTACTTCCAGTATGCAGGCGAGATCGAAACGCCCGTGCTCTTCATGACGGGCGAGGATAATCGTGTCTTTACGGATTCCAACGTTTACTGCTACCAGAGACTAGAAGAGCTGGCACCCGGCAGACACGAATTGCACGTGTTCCCGAACTACGGTCATCAAGACGTGTTCATGGGCAAGAACAACCACGTCGACATCTTCCCGAGGCTTCTGGAGTTCCTCGACAAGCACAGCGGCGAGCGGCAAGCGGCGGGTCGAACAGAGAGCCGGCCGGTTTAGGGGGGGACTATGGAGAAGAGCGTCATCCCGGGGCCGGAACAGGACCGCGCGCAGGTCGAGGAGGCGGAAGGACGTTCGACGATGGGCGCCGGCACGGACGGAGCGCAAACCGACACCTCCTCACGCGATTCGCTGGCGAAGGCCGGTTGGCGGTGCTGGAGGCCCGGCAGTTTCAAGGGGCTCGTATCCTACGAGTCCAGGCCTTTCTCGTGGCTCGCGTTAGCGCCCGTCTGGCAGTCCCGGAACCAGGTTTTGGGGGACCTGTTCGGGGACCCGACCAACGAAGAGCGGCGCCGTTGGATGGAGGTCCAGCGGAAGACGGGGAGAATCCCGGCGGAACCTGCTGTTGGGGATCTCTTGATCAAGGAACACGCGGATCTCGAAGAGGTGTCTTTCTTCATGCTCGGGGACCCGGGGGAAGGGGATGCCTCGCAGTACGCGCTCGTGCCGCCGCTCGAGACCGAGGAGCGCCGCGAGCCCACCCAATTTATGGTCATCTGCAGCGATGTGATCTACCCTGCCGGGGGGATCGACCAGTACGAGGATAAGTTCTACCGTCCTTACAGGGACTACCCGTGCCCCATCTATGCCGTGCCGGGGAACCACGACTGGTACGATGGCCTGACGGGCTTTATGTACCATCTGTGCGGCTGGGACGGACGGACGCTACCGGAGCAGCCGCGGGCCTCTAGTCGGCGGGGGCGAGTGCGCGACGTGTTGTGGCGCAGGCCGCCCGAAAAAGTAGACCCAACTGCCGGCGCGCGCCGGGAGGTCTGGCGCTCCGGGTCCGGGCAAAGGTCGTCCCAGCGCACACCCTACTTCGCCATAGAGACCGGTCCGTTGTTGATCGTGGGGATCGACACGGGTATGAGCGGTGACATAGACCAGGAGCAGGGCGAGTGGCTAAAGGAAGTCTCGCAGATCGACAAACCGAAGCTCTTGCTCACGGGGAAGCCGATCTACGTAGACGGCAAGTATCACCCTGGAGCTATCGAAGGCGGCGGCACTGTGGACCAGATCGTGCGCGACCCCGAGCACAATTACGTCGCGGTCATAGGGGGGGACATCCACAACTACCAGCGCTACCCCGTGAAGCTCGGGGATGGACGCAAGATCGAATACATAGTCTCGGGCGGGGCGGGCGCGTACATGAGCGCCACGCACACCATACCGTACGTCAGGCTGCCCGGCGTCGACGAGAAGGACTTCCGCTGCTACCCGCGCCGCGGCGACTCGCTCTCCTTCTACAGCAAGCTCTACGACCGACGATTCGGCCTCGGGAAGGGGTGGTTCGAGATACCGCCCGACGAAGCGGCGGCGTACATGACCGACCTTCTGCTGGGGATAACCGGCAAGGACCGCGAAACGATGGACTTGGAGGACCTCGAAGACAGGGTGCGCATCCGCTGCTTTGCGGCGACGGGCTGCCTCGAACACGAGAAGGACCCGCCGGTAGAGGACGACGTCAGGATCCAGCTCACACCACCGCGTACTTGAGGAGGTGCGCATGATCTTCGAGCCCATCACGATCAACGGCGTCACCTTCCGCAACCGGCTCCTGCGCTCGTCCATTGGCGGCCGGACCGCCTACTACGACGGAACCGTCAGCAATGCGTGGAAAAACTTCGAACGCCGCTTCGCGGAGCACGGCGTCGGCGGGATCGTATCGGCCACGCTGAACGTGGGCCCCGAGCGATGGTCGCCGCTGGAGTACCCGCAGATCAGCGCCGACAAGTTCATCGAACCTTTGCGCGAAGGGGTCAGCGCGGTCCAGGCTCTGGGCTGCCGTTACATCATCCAGATCGGTGACGCCGGCTACCACACGCAGACCAGCCTCTTCAGCCAAAGAGCCGACCAGATGTCGGCCTCGAACGGGTTCGACCTGATCTACGGCTACCGAACCAGGAGCTCGGCCATGTCCATCCCGGAGATCGAAGAGGTGGTGCGGCAGTTCGCGCGGGCCGCCGTCCGGGTGCGCGAGGCCGGCTGCGACGGGCTGGAGGTGACCGCCTCTAAGGGATACCTGATACACCAGTTCCTCAACCCCGCCACCAACCGCCGTACGGACCGCTACGGCGGCTCCACGGAGAAGCGCTTCCGGCTGCTGCACGAGGTCGTCTCGGCCATACGCAAGGCGGTAGGACGCGACTTCCTGTTTGGTATCCGGCTCTCCGCCAACGACTTCAACTACCTGCCGGTTAACCTGCGGTGGCCGCCCGTCTGGCCCCCGCAGCGTTACTGGTTCGGTAACACCATCGAGGAGAACTTGACCTACGCCCGGCAGCTCAAGGAGCTGGGCGTCGATTACCTGCACGTCTCCAACGGGTTCGGGTTCATCAACCCCAAGGAAAACCCGGGGGACATTCCCATCGACGAGATGCGCATGTTCTTCAACTCCACGCGGCACCTGAGCCGGAAGGGCGCGTTGCGCGCGACCCTGCTAAACGTAACGCCTCGCCCGCTTCTAAGGCGGTTGTTGGGAGCCGGGTGGCGGTATCGACAGGGGGAGAATCTGGAAGACGCGCGGAGGCTCCGCCGGGAGGTAGGGCTTCCGGTCATCGCCAACGGCGGATTCCAGGATCGCTCCTACGTAGAGCAGGCCCTGGCTTCGGGGGGATGCGACGTGGTCTCGATGGCGCGTCCTTTGCTGGCCAACCCCGACCTGCCCCGGCTCTTCGAGCAGGGAGTCGAGAAGCCGGAGAAACCGTGCACCTTCTGCAACCGTTGCGCGGTGCGCACCACCCTCTTCCCGCTCGGCTGCTACGAGCCGGCCCGCTTCGCGTCGCTGGAGGAGATGGAGGCCCAAATCCTCGCCTGGTCGGCCAACCCGGAGGAGGCCGAAGCTACCCCCTACCACCGGGCTCGGAGAGGTCTCTGAAGGTTACCAGCCCGCTTATGAGGGCCTGCTTTGCGGCGTCCGCTCTGGAAGTGACATCCAGCTTCGCGTAGATGTTGGTGAGATGACGCTTGACCGTGCCATCCGAGATTTCGAGGCAACAAGCTATCTGTTTGTTGCTCATCGCCTTCACCATGAGCAACAAGACTTCTAACTCCCTGCGGGAGAGCGTAACCCTCTCCGATCCTTCCAGTCTGTCCGCCGTGCTGCGCGATACCGACAGAACGACGCGATCTTCGACCCGGTGCACGGTGCGCACCGCTGTGACGAGCTCCTCCCGTGTCGCGTTCTTGACTATGTACGCGTGGGCTCCCAGCGCCAGAAGTTTTCGAACCAGGCGGGGCTCGTCGTACATGGTGAGCACGAGTACTTTCGAGGAGGGTGAGGTGCGCAATATTCCCTCTATGGCCCCTTCCGCCCCCATCACGGGCATCTCCACGTCGAGGAGCACCACATCCGGCTCCTCTCTTTCGGCAAGCGCGACGGCCTCCGCGCCGTTTTCGGCCTCCCCGACCACCCTCATGTCGTCTTCCGCGGCGAAAATCTCGACCACACCCTCGCGGAAGAGAGCATGATCGTCTACCAGGAGCACCTTGATCTGGTCGTCTCTTGCGCTCAGCGCCGACTCCTCGGCAACAAAGGCAAAAAGACTTCGATCCTCGTACCCTTCCCTGGGGTAGACATCAGGCCGGCGGTGCCTCCTAGAAGCGCCGCGCGTTCCTTCATCGAGGCTAGCCCCGCACCGCTGGCACGGGTCGCTTCCTCCCCGGGCTCGAACCCGCGCCCGTCGTCTTCGACGGCTGCCTCGACCTGATTTTCGTTGATAGCCACCTCGATAGTTATCGTACCGGCTCTCGAGTGTGTCACGGCGTTCCTCACACCTTCACGGAGGATCAAGAACAGCTCGTCGCGCACTTGGGGCGTGACGAGCGACTCGTCGCCCTCGACCGAAGCCCTGGACCGGATGGCTGGAGGAACATTAACGTCCAAAAACTCCGTCAAGGCCACTTCCAGCCCTTCTTCTGCCGACCCACTGCGCAGCTCCCTCGATAGACTTCTGGTCACTTCGAGCGCTTCTTGCGTCGCACCCTTGGCGAGTTCCAGTCTGGCCTGGGCCTTCGAGAGGTCTTTGGTCTTGTACATCTCGAAGATCTCCAAGCTCCTGAACGCCACCATGATAGAGTGAGCCACCCTGTCGTGCAGCTCCCTGCTGATCCTCCGCCGCTCATCGGCGTGGGACTCGTGAGCCTTCTCAAGTAGATAATCGGCGTATGCCATAGCTGCTCTCATAACGCGTTCCGTGAAGCTCTTTTGGATAGCCACGGCCACTGCCGCTACCTCGATACTTGAGGTTTGAGACGCGGGCAGGTTCTCGACAAGCACCGACAGTGCTGCCTCAGAGAAAGCCACCACGGCCCGAAGGGAGTGGAAGGCGTGTACGCTACCACTGGCCCTCGAAGCCCCTATAGTTTCGGACAGACGAACTGCGCTTTGTTGCACGTCGGGTGGCACTTCTCGTCCGCGCAGGTTGACCGTGACCTCTGCCAGTACCGAACGCGCCTGCGCCATCACCTGCTCGCGCGTCTTCGTTTCGCCGAGCAAGGGACTCTGAATGGCGAGCAACCGTTCCTCGTAAGCTGCGATAACCTCCTCAAAACGCGTCTCGAGTACGTCGGCGGCGGCGATCAGGTGGCCGGGGAGGGCTCCGTGCTCGATCACTACCTCAAAACCTTTGCTTTCTGCTCGCTACCACATCACGACGGCCAAGTTGGCGGCGTACTGGGTGAGCATGAACGCCTTGTACGGCCTCCTGCGCCTCGACTTGGCGCCCTTGCCCCAAGGACCGAGCGCGATCACCGCGATTACCATAGCCCCAGCCGCCAGTACGAAGGCCGGGATCAGCAAGCTTGGAGCAAAAAGCGCGGCTAACAGGATGTATCCTCCACCGAGGGAGAGTGCCACCCCCGAGTAAAAGAGCCGGGCGACGTTCTCACCCCAAACCACCGGCCCGCTCCTTCGCCCGGCCTGCTTGTCGCCCTCGATGTCGGAGAGATCCTTCGTCTGGCTCACAATGCCCAACCATAGTGCCATTACCATAGCAAATACCAAGAGGGAGAGGGTATCGCCTTCGCCCTCGTTGGACGCATAACCGGCGTTGTAGGTTATGAGGGCTACTATTATCCCCAAAATTGCCCACCCCGTGGGCGAGCGCTTGAGGTAGAAGGGTGGACCGGAGTAGATCCATCCCAAGGCGAGCAGCACGACGACGCTCCATGCCATCGCACCTCCCAACGCGAAGCTGCCCAAAACGCTTAGAACCGCGAGACCCACGGTCACCCAAGTGGCGTGTGTAACCGACAACTTTCCGCTAGCTACCGGTCTCGAAGAGCCGTTGATCCGATCCTCCTCAACGTCCATGACGCCGTTGAGTACATAGACGGATAACGTCGCACAGATCCAGAGTGCCCCTCCTGTCCACAAGGCGAAGTTTACTAC
>JAIVIG010000519.1 GCA_020200675.1 Actinomycetota bacterium | reverse complement strand
GGCTACTGCACCGCGGATCTCGTGCGCGTCGTGGACGAGGACATGAACGACGTGCCGCGCGACGGGGAGACAATAGGCGAGATCGTCATGCGCGGCAACATGGTGATGATGGGTTACCTCGACAACGAGGAGGAGACGGAGGAGTCGTTCAAGGGCGGCTGGTTCCACTCGGAGGACATGGCCGTGTGGCACCCGGACGGGTACGTCGAGATAAAGGACCGCGACAAGGACATCATCATCTCCGGCGGCGAGAACATCTCTTCCATAGAGATAGAGCAAACCCTCGCCGAGCACCCGGCGGTAATGGAGGTCGCCGTCACCGCCATGCCGGACGAGCAGTGGGGAGAGAGGCCCAAGGCCTTCGTCACCCTCAAGGGCGATGAGGAGCCGACCGAAGAGGAGCTAATAGACTTCGTCAAGGAGCGCATCGCCCGCTTCAAGGCCCCGGCCGCCATCGAGTTCACCGAGCTCCCCAAGACCTCGACCGGCAAGGTCCAGAAGTACGTCCTGCGCGACAAGGAATGGGAGGGCCACGACAGCAAGGTTGGCGGCTAACGAGCCGGGGAGCCTTCCGGCGTGCCGCCGCTGCACGTGCTCCGGGTGTTCGTCGGCGACGGGGGCGCCGGCGGCAACCCTCTGGGCGTCTTCCTCGACGGCGGAGAGGTGCCGGAGGGCGACCGCCAGGTGGTCGCGGCGGATCTCGGCTTCTCCGAGACGGTGTTCGTAGAGGATCCCGGCCAGGGCAGGCTGCGGATCTTCACGCCAAAAGAGGAGCTCCCGTTCGCCGGCCACCCCCTGGTCGGTGCGGCCTGGCTCCTGACTAGCGAAGGCTTCGACGTTTCGGCGCTGCACCCACCCGCCGGCGAGGTCCCTGTCAGGGTAGAGGGCGACGTCACCTTTATCTCCGGTCGACCCGAGTGGGCGCCGCCGTTCGAGCACATCGAGTTGAGCTCCCCCGCCGAAGTGGAGACGCTCGCGGGTCCGCCGGACGATCACGACCTCGCGGGGGCGTGGGCCTGGGAAGACGAGGAGGCCGGATACGTGCGCGCCCGGGTGTTCCCGGTGCGATTGGGTATAGAGGAGGATGAGGCGACCGGGGCCCACGCCGTCCGGTTGGCCGCCCGGCTAGGGCGGACGATCGTGATACGCCAGGGCGAAGGTTCCCTGATCTTCGCCGACCCGCGGCCCGACGGGACCGTAGAGATCAGCGGCCGCACCGAGCTCGTCGAGGTACGCGAGCACTACGCGAGCACTAACGAAGGAGGAATCCCATGATCGAAGCCGAAAAACAGACTTACGAGCACGTCCTCTACGAGGACGACGGCACCATCGCCCTCATCACCATGAATCGTCCGAAGAAGTACAACGCCCTCTCTCTAGATCACATGCGAGAGCTGATAAGCTGCCTCAAAGCCATAGGCGAAGACCGCGAGACCTCCATCATCGTCCTGCGCGGCAGCGGTCCCGGCTTCTGCGCTGGCCACGACCTCTCCGAGATGATCGGACGCGACCCCGCCTTCTACCGCCACGTCTTCGACGTCTGCTGCGAGCTGATGGAGACCATCCAGGCCATTCCCCAGCCGGTCATAGCCCAGGTCCACGGTATCGCGACCGCCGCCGGCTGCCAGCTCGCCGCCGCCTGCGACCTCATCGTCGCCTCCGAAGACGCCCGCTTCGCCACCCCCGGCGTAAAGATAGGCCTCTTCTGCTCCACCCCGATGGTCGCCCTGAGCCGTTCCGTCGGCCAAAAGAAGTCGATGGAGATGCTCCTTACCGGGGAGTTCGTCTCCGCCGAAGAAGCCCTCGCCGAGGGGCTCATCAACAAGCTCGTTCCGGCACAGGAACTGGAAGCGGAGACCCGAAAGCTCGCCGAGAAGATAGCGGAGGCAAGCCCGCTCGTCGTCGGAGTGGGTAAGCAAGCCTTCTACCGGCAGCTCGAGATGCCCACCGAACAGGCTTATGCCTACACCAAGGA
>JAIVIG010000246.1 GCA_020200675.1 Actinomycetota bacterium | reverse complement strand
CCCGTCGGCTCGAAAGTCAGGAGCTTGAGCGCCAGTGCCGAGCGGTAAACCCGCTCGCGCCAGCGGCCGGTGTAGGTGCATTGCGAGAGCCACCGGCGCCAGTACTCCACCGTCCGCCCCAGAAGCTCCTCTTCCTCCTGCTCGGAGAGAGAAACGCCACAGCTGTCTCCGGCCTCGATCTCCCGGAGCACGAACATCGCCATCTGCTCCTCCTGAAGCGTAATCTCGGCGGCGACCCCGCTGCCCTGTTGCTCCAGGGGAACGCTCGCCGTCAGGCCCAGGCTAAGTTGTGGCGAGCGGAAGCATGCGCCTTCGTCGGAGATCTCCGTCTCGTGTTCCTCCCGAGAGTAATCGAAGGCCGGGAGGCACTCCATCCGGAAGGTCACCTCTCCGCGGACCACCTTGACACGCCGGATGAGCTGATGGTAACCGTGGCCGTTTTCGGGGGTGCCGACCGGCATGTAGTCCGTAACCTCCCCGACCCCGTGTGACGAGAAGAACCTTGTGATCAGAATGTTGGTGTCCGGCCAGTAGAGCTGTTTGCACGTAAGATCGCCGGAGGCGGGAGCGATCTTGAAACGTCCACCCTTCTCGTCATCGAGGATGGCCGCGAAGACGCTCGGCGAGTCGAAGTGCGGGAAGCAGAGCCAGTCGATAGATCCGTCCATCCCCACCAAGGCCACACTATGCATGTCTCCGATGATCCCGTAGTTCTCTATCGGCTGATAGGTCATATAGTTCTCATCCTCTCGTCCCGCCCGCTAGCCAGTTTAGGGCGACGGTGACAGATAGCCCAAGCAGCCCCTTGGCCAGCCGTCGCAGGGTCAACCGTGCTGCTGCCGTTGGTGTCGACCATCCGAACGGGCGCTTACGCCCCGGTACACGTCCCAATTAGTCTAAGTAGGCAGCCCAGGGCGGGAAAATCTGGTTTGCCAGGGTCAGCAGAATCAGAACCAGCACGATTAAGATCAGAGCGACGACCGCCAGCATCACCAGCTGGCCGATTCCCGCACTACTCTCGTCTCTGCCCCGCACGTTTTTCGCCTCCTTGTCGTCGCTGCTTTTTACTACGTACTGAGCGAGGGAAAAGCTGAACCCTCTAAGAACCACGTCACTGGCTAACGCCGAGCTTCGGTTGGGCTACCCTTGAGCGCGGCCCCTCAAATGAGCGGCTGTATAACCAAAAACATCACAACTCCAAGCACAAGGCCGATCACCAGCTGAACAATCGCGCCGAGCATACCGCTCACGCCTTCGCCTCCTTCGTTGCGTTGCTTCTCCCATGCACGTAAGGTTCGGGCTACCCTTTACCGTCCGGCAAGCTCCTCCCTGGGGCTAGACATGCCCGCATCGACCGTCACCAGCATTATGAGTAGGGCCTCGATGATTTGGGTGTTATTGCCCAAAGTGTCGTAGAACCCTACGTGGAAGTACGAAGCGATGGAGGCCATGGCCATCGCGATCAGCAGTATGCGCACGACGGGACGAAATCGTGCCAGTAGAGAGATGGGCAGATACAGAGCGGCGGTCAGGCTAAGGAAACCGAGAAAGTTGCCGACGAACAGAAACTGGTATGTTGGCCCCATTTGCTGCTCCGGCGGCAACCCCGATAAAAAGCCTTCGATGAGGAATACGTAGATGTGGATAACACCCGATAGCAGGGCCAGAAGGATGACCCCAATCTGAACGGGACCGATGCGCGGACGGGTCTCGGTAGCGTTCATTCTAAGTCTCCTTTCGGTAATGGCGGTAAAGCTTTACGATCGGTACGAACGTATCTTCCGGTGAAATATATCCTATCGACCACCACGAATACCTTACAGAGGAATTAAATGTTCCCTGCTGCGCTCGTGTTGGTCATGGTGATGAAACGCCGATCCGGCGCTAGAGTCTCGGTTCCGAGATCAACGCAGCTAGGCCGACGGCGCCGACGACTACGTCTTGGCTGGTAAGTATCGGGGTCTTCGGCTCGCGCACCCG
>JAIVIG010000518.1 GCA_020200675.1 Actinomycetota bacterium | reverse complement strand
GTGACGGGGGAGATTTCCTGGACTCCGGTCTTTATCTGGGCGGGCGCGGCGTTGTGGGTGGCGGGGTTCGACGTGATCTACGCACTCCTCGACCGCGACTTCGACCTAGAGAACGAGGTTAACTCACTGCCGGTTCGGTTTGGGATAGGGCCGGCGCTCGTCGTTTCGCGGGTCTGGCACGCCTTGAGCGTGGTATTTCTTGTTGCGTTCGGGGCGGCGGCCGGATTGGGGGTCGTCTACTACCTCGGGGTTTTGGTGGTCGCCTGGCTTCTGTTCTACGAGCAGTCGCTGGTGCGGGCGGACGATCTCTCGAAGCTGAACATGGCGTTCTTTACTATGAACGGGGTTATCAGCGCGATCTTCTTCCTGTTCGTGCTCCTGGATCGGGTACTCGGTTAGTGGCCGCGGAGACCGTAAAGAGCGCCTTCGTCGGCATCACCGGGGCGAGCGGTGCGCCATACGCGGTGCGGCTCATCGAGGCACTCGTCGAGAACGACGTGTTCGTGGAGATCTGCGCTTCGGAGATGGGGGAGAAGGTCCTGGCCTACGAGATGGGCGGGCTCTCGACGAAAAAGCTCGCCGAGTCGTACGGCGTAAAGCGCTACGCCCCGGACGACCTCTTCGCGCCGCCGGCGAGCGGTACCAGCGTGCCGGACGCGACCGTGATCGCGCCGTCCAGCGTCTCGACCCTGGGTAACATCGCCAACGGCACCGGGACGAACCTGCTGCACCGGGTGGCCGACGTGGCGTTGAAGGAGCGCAGACGGCTCGTGATCCTGGAACGAGAGATGCCCTACAGCCTCATCCACATAAAGAACATGGCGGCGATAACGGAGGCTGGTGGGGTCGTGATCTCGGCGGCGCCGGGCTTCTACAACCACCCGCAGACGATGGACGACCTGATCGACTTCGTGGTCGGCAAGGTTCTGGACGTCATGGGCGTCGAGCACGAGCTCGTCGAGAGGTGGGGCCATAAGCGGCGCGGGTAGGAGGACCACCGAGGACCGGTTCCCCGGCGGTCTCCCGACCGGCGAGGAGCGGGCGCGGCTCGTGCGGGAGATGTTCGACCGCATCGCGGGGCGCTACGAGCTGCTGAACGCCCTCATGAGCGCTGGGCTCAACCGGATCTGGAACAAAAAAGCGGTGGAGGCGACGAGGCTCAAGCCCGGGGAACGCGCCCTCGACCTCGCCTGCGGCACGGGAAGCCTCACGCGGGATTTAGCCAGGAGGGTAGGACCCGAAGGATACGTGCTCGGGGTGGACTTCTCGAAGGAGATGATCCAGGCGGCAAAGAAGCGCCCGGCGCCGAACGTCGAGTACCGGCTCGGGGACGCGACAGACCTCCAGGGCGTAGAGGATGGCTCCTTCGACGCCGCGACGATCGCCTACGGCGCGCGCAACATACCGGACCTCGACGCGCTCTTCGGCGAGTTGGCGCGGGCGGTCAGGCCGGGCGGAAAGGTGGTGTGCCTGGAGATAGCGCGGCCGCAGGGGCGGTTTTTTGCTACCTTTTACGGGCTGTGGTTCGACCGGCTGGTGCCGTGGCTCGGCGCAAAAATCTCTGGAGACGCCTGGGCGTACTCGTATCTGCCCCATTCGGTGAAAGAGTTCGTAGCATCCGGCGAATTAGCTGAGATAATGAGGCGTAATGGATTACAAGACGTTACATGGCGGAAGTTCTCTGGCGGCATCGTCACGCTCTACGCCGGGACGAAACCTGGCTGAGAGCGCCCGCAACCTCCGCGCCGCGCTCCCCGACGAGGCTTCGGAGGCCGTGGTGAGGGTCGAGGACCTGCTCGTCGAGGTCGCCGGGCGCGCGCCTGAGGGGCTAGTCGAGCCGGCGCTCGGGGCGCTCACGGCGGGTGGCAAGCGGCTGCGGCCGATACTGCTGGTCCTGAGCGCCGGGATGGGCGAGCCGGAGCGGTCGGGGTTGCTAACGGCGGCCACGGCCGTCGAGGTCCTGCACACGGCGACGCTAATTC
>JAIVIG010000312.1 GCA_020200675.1 Actinomycetota bacterium | reverse complement strand
GGCGGGTGTCCTCTCCAATAACATCCGGCGGTGGTTCCCGTGACGGGCGAGCCCTTGAAGGGCGAACGCGCGTCCGGCGAGTACACCCCGGAGAAAGCCCCGGCAGCGCTCCGGGTCGGGCATCTCCTGCGGATAAACAGCTACCTGGACTACGCGATGCTCTCGATGTGGGCCGAGAGGCGCGCCCGGGTCGTGATGGGCATGGCCGAGGCGAGCGTGCGGGGGACCGGACCCGGCGGTGCGAAAGGACCAGACGAGGAGGTCCTCGCCAGGCTCCGGGATCTCATCGGGGAGGCGCGGGAGTACCACGAGGCAGGCGACTTCCAGGCGGCGATGTGCCGGATGCGCATCGCCCAGGACCTCGTCACCCTGCGCATCATCCGCCTCACAGGAGCATAGGCTCCTTGGAGCCTCGTTCCTCCGCCGAACCCGCACGCGCCGCGCACACCGACGCGCCGTTCGACGCGCCCGTCGTCGCCGTGTGGCGCGGGGACCTCGTCGAGAGCGTCCACCGCGGCCGCTACGTCGTACGGGACGTGCGGGGAGAGACGTTGGACTCGTTGGGAGATCCCGCGGGTTACGTCCACCTGCGGTCCTCGGCGAAACCCTTCCAGGCGCTGCCGCTAGTCTTCTCCGGGGCGGCGGACGCCTTCGGGCTCACGAGCGAGGAGCTCGCGGTCGCCTGCGCCTCCCACAGCGCCGAGCCCAGACACCTCGCCGCGGTGCGTTCGATCCTGCGCAAGGCCGGTCTCTCCGAGGACGACCTCCAGAACGGGATCCATCCGCCGAGGCACGCCCCCACGGCCGCCCGATTGGCCCGCAACGGCGAGCAGCCTCGCCACATCCACGGAAACTGCTCGGGCAAACACGCCGGGATGCTCGCCGTTTGCGTCCACGCCGGATGGGACCCCGCCGGGTACCGGGACGCCGAAGGCCCGCTCCAGAAGCTTGTGCGGCGCACCGTGGCGAAGCTTTGTAGCATGGAGCCCGAAGAGGTGCGGCTCGCCGGGGACGGCTGCAGCGTCCCGGTCTTCGCCCTCCCGCTCGAGAACCTGGCCCTGGGCTTCGCCTGCCTCGCCGCCGGTGGCGCCGAAGACTTCCCCGAGGATCTTCTGGAGGCCGTGGTGCGCGTCCGGGATGCGATGCGCGAGTACCCGGGCATGGTCGCGGGGACGGGCCGCTTCGACACCAGGCTCATGGAAGCCACGGACCTTATCGCAAAGAGCGGGGCCGAGGGCGTCTTCGCCGCCGCCAGTCCCGTGGAGCCGGGTTGGGGCTTCGCGCTCAAGATCTCCGACGGCGCATCCCGCGCCGTCGCCCCCGCTGCCCTCGCCGCCCTCGCCGGGAGGGGCGTGCGAGTTTCGGAGGAGATGAAGGTCCAAACGGTGACCGATCTGCACGGCGAAAAGGTCGGAAAGGTCGCGCCCCTGGCGCACGCCGATCTTAGAGACAGGTCCCGGCGGGAAGAACCTCTAAAGAAGCCGGAGTAGTCCGGGCTGCGGAGAACTACAAGGGATGCTGCCTCTAACCCTGATTTTCAGCCGTTAGCTTTCGGTAGATCTCGGCCATCAGCTCGTCCAGGTTCCGCCTGTTCTGGCCAATTTTCCAGAGCCCGACGCGGGAGGCGCTCCGGAACGAAACGGGACCTGCGCGACGCTCGAACCTCTGTCTCCGACGAGCCCGCAAGTGTCCACCTGGGTAGCTCCCCGATGGTCTCTTTGACGGTGCGGGTGAGCTTCTCTGCCTCCACGGGATAGGTGCGGGCCGTGCTCGCGGAGCCAAGGCGTTTTGGATCGGGGAGGAGTTCCTTCATGCCCACATTGTAGACGTCTCGACCGGGCAGCTGGTAGCTTTAGGTCGTGAGGTTGACCCCGGAGATACTCGAGTCCTGTTACCGCGCCGGAGCCTTCCCGATGGCCGACCGGTACGGGGGGATACAGTTCTACCGCTCGGACCCCCGGGCGGTCCTGGAGCTCGACTCGCTGCACGTCTCGAAGTCTCTCACGCGCATCGTTCGCAAGGGCGTCTACGAGGTGCGCGTAGACCGGGACTTCGAGCGTGTGATCCGGGCCTGCTCGCGGCGGCCGGAGACCTGGATCAGCGAGGAGATTATAAGGGGCTTCGTGGCGCTGCACGAAGAGGGAAAGGCGCATAGCGTCGAAGCGTACAGGGATGACGAGCTCGTGGGCGGCCTCTACGGCGTCACTTTGGGTGGCGCGTTCATGGGGGAGTCGATGTTCAGTTGGATGCGCGACGCCTCGAAGATCTGCTTGGTAAGCCTTGTCGAGCGTCTTGAGGAGCGGGGGTACGTGTTGCTCGACTGCCAGATCCAGAACGACCACCTCGCGTCTCTGGGCGCCGTCGAGATCCCCGAACACGAGTATCTCAAGAGACTAAAAGAAGCCCTAAAGCTCTCGCGCAGCTTCATCTAGCCGGGCCAACCTACCGATTTTTTCGAAGCTCGCTGGAAAATATGCTTGCTCACCCTAAAGTTTTCCTCCTCTTGAACCGATAACGATTGTGATATCCAAAGAAGCGCTAGCCTTTCAAGCAGGCTGCGTCTATAAGGCGAGAGGAAACAATATGTCGGGATATAGACCGATGATCGGGTACAAGTTGCTGTTGGTGATCTCCCTGGCCCTGCTATTGGGGCTGCTGCCGATCTTTCTCTTTAGCAAGCCCGCATCCGGGGTTAACCTGACGTCGGGGGAGTTCACTCAGGAACGCCTTGTTGGAGGCCTGACACGTCCCACGGCTATGCAATTCGCGCCCGACGGCAAGCTGTTCGTGACCGAGCAGGCTGGTACTATGCAGGTCGTCGACACAGACGGCACGTTGCAGAGTACGCCGTTTCTTGATATTTCAAGCAAAGTTGACCGGAGAGGAGAGCGAGGCCTTCTAGGCGTCGCCTTCGACCCTGACTTCGACCTTAGCACCCCTGAAACTACCGACTACGTCTACGTCTACTACACCACCTTCGACACCTATTTCCACAACCGTGTGTCGCGATTTCCGGCTAGCTTAGACAACGGCAACGTCGTGGCCGATATCGAGAATGAGGATCCCATCTTCGAGCTACCTCCCCTGTCGGAGGCGCAGAACCACAACGGCGGGGCCATACACTTCGGCGAAGGCGCGGGGGAAGAGGACAAGCTCTACGTGGCGGTCGGCGAGAATGCCAGGCCGTTGGCCGCCCAGTCCCTGTACACCACCCTCGGCAAGATGCTCAGGATAAACAAGGACGGTTCGATCCCCACGGACAACCCGTTCATCGACTACACTACAGGTCAAAACCAGGCTATTTGGGCGCGGGGGCTTCGGAACCCCTACAGCTTCGACGTCCAGCCCGACACGGGTAGGATCTTTATCAACGACGTCGGACAGAAGCTCTGGGAGGAGATCAACGACGGCGTCCCGGGCGCCAACTATGGGTGGCCAGTCTACGAGGGACCTTACAGGTACGCACCAGTTCGTAAGAAGAAGGGGAAGCGTCGGCATAAGAAGCGTCGCGGCTATTACGGCTATCCCCTTCTCTACGCCTACACGCACGGTTCCGGTTGCGCGATCACCGGCGGCGCTTTCTACAATCCGCCCTCGGACGCCAACTCACCATTCCCGGATGACTATCTCGGCGACTACTTCTTCGCGGACTTCTGCGGGGGGTGGATAGCAAGGTACGATATCGCAACGGATACGGCGACCAGCTTCGCCTCGGGGGCCGGCGAGTTCCCCGTGGATCTCAAGGAGGGCAGCGAAGGGGATCTCTTCTTCCTTGCGCGAGCCACCGGCTCGGTCGAAAAAATTTCCTACGCTCCGTAGGCACGCGCGGGATAGCGACGTTGGGAGACGAGACGCTCAAGCCTTTGGGCGTCTCGTCTGACGGGGCTTCCCGGCCTCACGAGGCGACAGCACCTCCAGGATACTGGGGAGCCAGTTGTCCCGGCGTGGTAAGCTTGCTGCATGAACGGATACGTAAACATCGAGAGGCGGCCGCAGTTAGAGCGCCCGGTGCTCATCGCCGGGTTCACGGGTTGGAACGACGCGGCGGAGGCGGCGAGCCTCGCGTTGAGCACCGTCGGGGAGGCGTCCGGGGCCGAGCGGTTCGGGAGCTTCGACGGCGAGGTGTTCTACGATTACCAGACGGTACGGCCACAGATAAAGCTCATAGAAGGCGTCACCCGCACGATCGAGTGGCCCGAGAACGATCTTTCGGCCACGAGCCCAAGCGTCGCCTCCCTGGGTGGCCGGGGCGCGGTCTTGCTCTCGGGACCCGAGCCCAATTTCCGGTGGCGCTCCTTCTCCCAGGCGGTGGTGGACCTCGCCCGCGAGCTCGACGTGAGGCTCGTGATCACGCTGGGCGCCCTCCTGGCCGACGTGCCGCACTCGAGACCCGTCTCGGTCTCAGCGAACGCCCAGGACCCCTCCCTCGTCGAGAACCTGGGCCTCTCGCCCAGTCACTACGAGGGTCCGACCGGCATCACCGGCGTCCTGCACCGCTACTGCGCGGAGAAGGGCCTCCCTTCGGTCAGCTTCTGGGCCTCCGTGCCCCACTACCTGCCGAGCGTGCCCTCTGCGCCCGCCGCCCTGTCGCTGCTCCAGAGCCTCTCCAACCTGCTCGGCGGTACCGGATTCGACACCGCCCAACTCGAGCGCACCTCGGAGGACTACCAGCGGCAGGTCTCGGCCGCGGTCGCGCAAGACTCGGACCTGACCTCCTACGTCCACACCCTCGAGGAGCGCTACGACAGCCAGGCAGAGAGCGGCATAAGGAACCTCCCCTCCGGCGACGAGCTCGCCAGCGAGCTAGAACGCTTTCTCCGCGATAAGGGCGAAGATCCAGACCAATAGGCCTCGTGCTCCTCGGGGAGCCTGCGTGAACCTCGAAGAGTAGAGCGGCTACTCCACGAACAGCGCCACCACGAAGACGATGACGCTTAGGAGCCCCAGCACGCCTTGCGCCACGGCGCCGACCAGGTAGCCGACGAGGACCCCTCCCGCGGCTCGTGAGGTTCTCCGCCAGTCCCCGCGCCCGCCCCTGACGCTCCTCACCCGCCGCTGTTCGCCGCCGGAGGGCGTCTGCCTGCGACGCCGGAGGTACTCGCCGCCGAAGACGCCGCCGATGGTGCCGGCGAGTAGACCGAACAGCGCCCCGACGCCGAAGAACAGGGTGCCGGCCAGGGCGCCGACGAGGCCGCCTATGGCGCCGCCGGCCGTACCCCAGTTGCTCGCTCCGAACCGGTGCGCCCCATATGCCGTGCTCGCGAAGTCCGCGACGAAGGCGAGGAGGGCGAAGAGGCCCAGGAGAACCAGGACGAGGGCGCCGACTACCTCGAAGTCCGTTACGTAGGCGTAGACGAAGGCCGAGGCGAAGATCAAGGGCACGCCCGGCAGGCCGGGGAGGACGCTACCCAGGAGCCCCACGAGCATGACCACCAGCGTGATCCAGAGTATCGGCTCGTTCTCCGCCACGGCGCCTATCCGACCACGGGCAGTATCTTCTTCGCCTTCTTGCCGGGCTGCTTGAGGACGGCGTTGAGGGAGCCGGACGTATACCCGGCGAGGTCCAGAGTGACGTACAGAAAGCCCGCGGCCCTGAGCTCGGCGGAGATCTCCTCGCGCTCGGCGAACGCCCGCTCCATCTCCTGCGCGCCGACCTCGAGGCGTGCGATCTCCCCGTGGTGTCTGACGCGCACCTGCTCATAGCCCCGCGAGCGCATGAACTCCTCGGCGCGCGCGACCTGGGCGAGCTTCTCCGGCGTGATCTCCTGCCCGTACGGAAACCGGCTCGATAGACACGCCAGGGCCGGCTTGTCCCACGAAGGAAGCTCCAGGTGCCTCGCCAACTCGCGCACCTCCGCCTTGCCGACCCCGGCTAGAGCGAGCGGTGAGACCACCCCCAGCTCCTTCGCCGCCTTCCTGCCGGGCCGGTAGTCCCCCTCGTCGTCCTTGTTCGCCCCGTCCACCACGCACGCGTATCCCTTCTTCCCGGCGATTCTTGCGAGGTCCGAGTACAGCGTGCTCTTGCAGAAGTAGCAGCGGTTGGTGGGGTTGCTCGCGTAGTTCGGGTCGTCCAACTCCCGCGTGTTCACCACGAGGTGTTCGACACCGAGCGAGGCCGCGAAGTCGCGCGCCAGGTCCAACTCGGAGGGCAGGTAGGTCTCGTTGTTCGAGGTGACGGCGAGCACCTTGCCTTTCGGCAGCGCCCTCGCGGAGATCGCCAGGGCCAGCGAAGAGTCTACGCCGCCGGAGAACGCCACCAGCGCGCTGCCGTAAGGGGCGACGATGCTCTCCAGCTCTTCGAGCCCCTTCTCCAGTGTCGTCTTTGCGGAAACAGTTCCCATCCCTACCCTTTCTGGCGATGCACGTCGCCGCGCCGCTCGTACTCCATCTCCGCCTCGATCTCTTTGGCAAGCTCCGCGCCCCACTCGCGTTCTACCAACCAGAGCGCCAGGTCTATGCCCGAGGTAACGCCGCCCGCCGTTACGAGGTCGCCATCGTCTACGATCCGGGCCTCCACGACCTCGGCGCCGCCCTCGCGTAACTCGTCCAGGGCGCGATGGTGCGTCGTTGCCGGACGGCCCCCGAGAAGCCCGGCAGCGGAGAGCAGCATACCGCCGGTGCAGACCGATGCTACGGTGGCGCCGGACTCGTGCAGCCGGGCAACGGCCTCCGGCAGCGCGCCTCGCTGGACCTCGCCCCACGCGCCCTTCTCGGCGCGGTCGTTCCAGCCGCCGCCGGGGACCACGACAAGGTCCACGTGCGTTCCGTCGAGCGCGCCGTCCGGACGCACGCGCAAGCCGTGGGAGCCGGTCACCTCGTCGGTTGGCTCCAGGGTCAAAAGGCGAACGCGGACGTCTGCCCCTAGACTCGCGTTCCGGAGGACCTCGTAAGGCCCGATTGCGTCAAGCTCGTCGAAGCCCTCGAAGATAAGAACCGCGACCTCCACCTTACCGCCTTGCTCCTTCGTAAGTGGTTCCGGAGAGCCAGGCTACTACCTCTTCGGCGTTCTCGCCGGGCGGGAACACGGGATAGAAGACCTTCTCGATCCACCCCTCGTGGATCACGAGCGTTAGCCTTTTGATCAGGGTCATCCCCTCGACCTCGAAGGTCGGCAGGTCCAGTGCTCTTGCGAAGGCGAGACCTTCGTCGCTCAGGAGCTCGAAGGGCAGGTGCAGCCGCTCGACCGCCTCCCCCTGGTACCCGGTGTCCTGCGTACTCAGGCCGAATACGCGTGCGCCGAGGGTCTGAAGCTCCGCGTGGTGATCGCGGAAGGCGCAAGATTGCGGCGTGCATCCGCGGGCGCCTGGGATCTCGTCCCAACCTCGCGGCAGGTTCTCGTCGGGTCTTCCCGTGCGCGGGTAACAGTATACGACCGTCTTTCCTGGCAGGCTCGAAAGTTCCACCGACTCCCCGGACGTCGAGCGGAGAGCCACCGGAGGGAGCTGCTTACCCGGCAGGTGATCGCAGGCTCCGTCATCGACGGGCGTCGGGATGCCCTCGGGCATCTCGTGCAGGCCGCCCGTCATGCGCTCTCCCTAGGCCCTCTCCAGGACGATAGCCGCGTTGTGCCCGCCGACGCCGAGGTTCGCACACAGCGCCACCTCGAGGTCCGGGGCCTCGCGCGGTTTGTCCACCACGTAGTCCAGCTCGGCGCACTCCTCGGCGAGGGTTTCGAGGTTCCGCATCGGGGGGACCTTCTTCTCCTTTACCGCGAGCGCGCAGATGGCGGTCTCTATGGCCCCGGTCGCGCCCATGGAGTGTCCCAGGGTGGATTTCGTAGCGGAGACCATCGTGGAAGGGTTGATCCGGCGCATGGCGTGGGACTCGGGGCCGTCGCCCGCGGCCGTGCCGGTGCCGTGCGGGCTTATGAAGCCGACCTGCTCGCCTTCTACCCCAGCGTCTTCGAGGGCGAGTTGCATGGCGCGCAGGATGCCGCGGCCTTCGGGGTCCGGGTCGGTGATGTTGTAGGCGTCGGTGGTTCGCCCGGCGCCGGTTATCCTGGCGTACGGCTCGGCGCCGCGGCGCTCGACGGACTCCGCGCTCTCCAGGATGAGGACGGAGCTGCCCTCGCCGATGACGAAGCCGGCGTGGTCCCTGTCGTAGGGTCTGCAGGCGCCCTCGGGGTCGGCGTTGTTGCGGCTCATAGCGCGCATCGCGATAAAACCCGCGACTATGACCGGGGAGATCACCGCCTCCGACGCGCCGCAGACCACCACGTCCGCGTCCCCGCGCCGGATGAGGTCCAACCCCAGCCCCATGATGTCGGTTCCGGAGGTGCAGGCCAGGGCGGAGGCAACCGATGGCCCCTTCATGCCGAGCTGGATGTTCACGTGGGCGGCGGCGGCGTTCGGCATGATCTTGGTTACGGCGAAGGGGTTGACCCGGTTCGGGCCCTTGTTGTCCATCTCCCACTGGGTGCGGTCTATACTCGCCACGCCGCCAAGACCGGTGCCGAGCAGCAGACCCACCCTCTCCGGGTTCTCTTCGAGAAACCCCCAGGCGCCCGCGTCTTGGAGGGCGAGCTTCGTGGAGGAGAGCGCCATCTGCACGAAGCGGTCCGTGCGCTGGGCGACCTTTCGGTCCATGAAGTCTTTGGGATCGAAGTCCGTACACTCGGCGGCCATCTTGACCTCGAAACCCTCCGGGTCGAAGAGCGTGATCGGGCCTACCCCGCTCTCGTTGGCCAGAAGCGAGCTCCAGAACGCCTTGCGCCCAACCCCGATAGGGCTGACAATCCCTACCCCAGTTATGTAAGCAGCCGGGCGGCCGTTCTCCATCTCACCCTCCACTGCGTAGCCTTACACCACTCGTCCGGTGAGTGTGCATCTTAGCACCCCCACCTCTACTTCGACGTTGCCCTGGTGCCCGGTGTGCTTGCGCAACCGTTGGGCCCACCCTGCGGAACGCCGCTCCAGACCTCGGTCGTCCGCGTGCCCCGATCTCTACGAGCGCTAACTTTCCGTCTGGTACCGCGAAACACGAACCTGCGGAAAACGGCTTACGATATTCCTTCGCAGTCGGCATCGAAGGTATCGAGGATGTGCCTGGCGGCCTCGCGATCCGCTTCGCTATACGTCACGATCTGCAACATTCGGGTATCTTTGGTCGCGTTTCGTCCCGAATGCGACCAGACAACGTTGGAGAACCGCGGACATCGCCCTACAGAAAGGATCACAAAACTGACGATCATCGCTCCAAAGGACCGGCTAGCGGAGGCGCCGGCACGCGCCGTCGAAGAGATCGACTGTTGCGTCGTGGGCGGCGGGCCGGCAGGGGTGATGCTGGCTCTCTTGCTCGCGCGCCGGGGGGTGCGGGTCACGCTCCTGGAGGCGCACAGGGATTTCGACCGCGACTTTCGGGGCAACACCATAAACCCTTCGGCCCTGGAGATCCTGGAACGCCTCGGCCTCGCCCGAGGCGTTCTCGGGCTTGGTCATGCGAAGGTGCGCAGGTTCACCCTGCAGGCCGGAGGGAGGCGCGAGGCTTTCGCCGATTTCTCGCGCCTGAAAACTCCTTACCCGTATGTCCTGATGCTCCCGCAGGAACGTTTCCTCGAGTTCGTCGTCGCCGAGGCGAGGCGCTACCCGAACTTCCGGCTCGTAATGGGCGCGCGCGTCAGGGAACTGGTCATGGAGGGCGACACAGTCCGGGGCGTCCGATACAGGAGAGAGGACGGCCCGCACGAGGTGCGGGCGCAGCTCATCGTTGGGACGGACGGGCGTTTCTCGCGGCTGCGGAAGCTGGCCGGGCTCGGGGCGGACGCGGCCACGGGTTCGTCGTCCATGGACGTGTTCTGGTTCAACCTGCCGCGCGAGGAGGAAGACCCGGAGGGCGCGGGTGCCGTCTTCCGCTTTGGACTGGGCAGCTTGTTGGTCCTGATGGACCACTCCGATTACTGGCAGGTCGGCTACATCATTCCGAAAGGCTGCTACCCGCGCCTCAAGGAGAAGGGGATTTCGGCGCTCCGCGATTCGGTGGCTACTCTTGCCCCGGAGCTCGCGGACAGGGTCGCGGGGTTGCGAGACTGGGGGCAGGGTTCCCTGCTCTCGGTAGAGTCGGATCTCCTGCGGCGCTGGTACAGGAGGGGAAGGTCCGCGTCCGCCATCTGAGGGCGGTGCAGCGCCGCCGGGAGTGGGCGGTGCGCCTGATCCAGGGCGCCCAGGAACTCGCCCAGCGCCACGTCGTCGCGGACGCGCTCCACGCGGACGAGCCGTTCGAGCTCTCGCGTCTCTTGCGGCTACTATTGCGCACCCCGGTTCTGCGCGAGGTACCCACTCGCCTCATAGCCTACGGCGCCTGGCCGGTACGCCCAAAGAAGTGAGCGAGCGTGGGATCTCGTGTTGCACCGGCGGACGAGGAGCCGGACCGTTGGAGAAGGGAGCGTGTGCTATAACTGCCGTAAGTGGCTCCTTTGCGGACGACTCCGACCTACGACCACGCCCCGGTTCTTCGGTTTGCACCGGGCCGCCTTCGCGTGATCGGGCTCTCACGGACGCGTTAGGAGAAGGTTTGGAGCTCTTCGAAGCCATCCAGCGGCGTCGGACCACAAACGGGCCTTTCTTGCCCGACCCGGTGAGCATCGAGCACCAGCGCATACTCGTGGAGCTCGCCGCGATGGCGCCGTCGCACTTCAACAGCCAGCCCTGGCGCTTCGTCCTGGTGGACGACAGAGGAATCATAGAAGAGGTCGCTCGCATCAGCGGCGAGTCGATGCGTCGCCTCATGGAGGAGGGGACCTTCTGGAAGCGCTACCGGCCGTACTTTCGCTTCTCCGAAGAGGAGATGGACGAGCGCGGGGACGGGATACACATAGACCAGCTCCCCAAGGCCCTCAAGCCTTTCCGGCGTCAGATCTTCTCGAACACCGGACAGGCCCTCATGAACCGCCTGGGCGTCCCAAAAATCCTCGCGGAGGACAACCGGAAGCTCGTCGCGGGGTCCCCGCTGCTCCTAGCCGTCCTGCTGGACAAGACCGAGTACCGGCCCGGCGAGCTGTCGGCCTTCTACTCGATCTTCGGTATGGGCGCCGCCGTCGAGAACATCTGGCTGGCAACGGCCCAGCTAGGCATGGGCATGCAGTTCGTCTCTACGCCGATGGAGTTTCCCGAGAAGTGGGAGGAGATAAAAGGTTTGCTGAAGGTGCCCGAAGACCTAGAGCTAATGGCGGTTTACCGCCTGGGCTATCTGCCCCAGGGTCAGCGCCGCCCGACGATAGACTGGTCGAGCCAGCACCGCAAGCGCCTCTCCCAGTACGTCTTCCGCAACACCTGCGCGGCGCCGACGGAGGATGCCTCGGATGAGGTCTTCGCCGGGAAACGAGAGGGGATGATCGAATGACCGCCACGAACCCTCGCGTCCTCTCGGTCGCAACCGCGGTGCCGCGCCACTGCGTCTCTCAGGAAACGGTCAGGGACTTCGCGCGCCTGATGTTCTCTGGGACCTACAGGGACGTGGAGCGTCTACTCCCCATCTTCGACAACGCCAACATAGACAACAGGCACTTCTGCATGCCGCCCGAGTGGTTCGGCGAGGATCACACCTTCCCCGAGAAGAATGCCCTCTACATAAAGCACGCCCTGGATCTCTCGGATAAGGCCGCGACGAGGGCGCTCGGCAAGGCGGGCGTCGGCCCCGAGGAGGTGGGCGCGATCTTCTTCGTCTCCACCACGGGTATCTCTACGCCCTCTCTCGATTCGAAGTTGATCTTCCGGCTGGGTCTGTCGGAACAAACGCGACGCGTTCCCGTCTGGGGCCTGGGTTGCGCCGGCGGGGCGGGCGGCCTGGCGCGGGCGGCGGACTACGTTCGGGCCTACCCGGAGAAGCCGGTCCTCCTGGTCGGCGTCGAGCTGTGCGGCCTTACCTTCGTGAGGGGGGATCGCTCCAAGAGCAACCTGGTGGGGACGAGCCTCTTCGCGGACGGCGCGGCCGCGGTGCTCCTGGGCGGCGGAGCCGGCGAAACGGGACCGGAACTACACGGCAGCTACAGCACCACCTGGCCGGAGACCGAGGACGTCATGGGCTGGGATCTCGTCGAGGCCGGGCTGCAGGTGCGCTTCGCCAAGAGCGTCCCGCAGATAGTGCACGAGAAGATGCGCGGGAACCTCGAAGACGCCTGTGCTTCAATGGACCTCGACCTCGAAGACCTCCGGCACTTCGTCCTGCACCCCGGCGGCACCAAGGTCCTCGAAGCCTACGAGGAGACGCTCGGACTCGGGCCGGGCGAGCTGGAGCTCTCCTGGGAGATACTGAGGAACTACGGAAACATGTCAAGCGTCTCCGTGTTGTTCGTCCTAGAGCGATTCCTCGAGGACTACCCGGCGGGAAGCGGCGAGTACGGGACCATCTCGGCCCTGGGGCCTGGCTTCTCCGCCGAGCACGTTTTGTTCAGATGCTGACGGCCTGTGGCCGTCAGCATCTGAACCGTCAGCCGTCAGCTATCAGCGGTCAGCTTCTTTTGCGGGTCGTCGTATAGAACGTTCGTTGATCGCTACCGCTTTGCTCGTCCTCGCGGTCGTCCTCGTCGCTTTCCAGCGGCTCTTCGAGCTCGTACTCGCCAGAAGGAACGAGCGCCGGGCGCGGGCTCGCGGCGCGGTCGAGCGGGGACAGAGGCACTACCTCTCGATCGTAGCCCTGCATACTCTGTGGCTCGTCTCTACTCTCGTCGAAGGGCTTCTGCGCGGCCCGGAACTCCCCGCCTTCTGGCCCGTTCCGCTCGCGCTGTTTCTCCTCGTGCAGCCGCTGCGATACTGGGCCATCTTCTCTTTGGGGGAGAGGTGGAACACCAAGATACTGGTCCTGCCAGGCGAGAAGCCTATCAGGCGTGGGCCGTACAGGTATCTCGACCATCCCAACTACGTAGTGGTCGTCGTGGAGATACTGACGTTCCCCCTGATCTTTGGGGCCTGGATCACCGCCCTGATCTTCACGGTGCTCAACGCCGCGATCCTCTCCGTAAGAATCCGCGAAGAGAATCGCGCCCTCTCGGAAATCTCCCGCTAATATAAGCTAGCCAGGAAAAGCTGATCGTTAGAAGCCGACAGCTGCCGTAAGAGGGAGGCACAGTGCTAGATCTCAGATACATCCGCGAGAACGCGCCCGCCGTCGCCGAGAACTCCAGGAACCGGGACGTCGAGGCGAACGTAGACCTGGTCGTCGAGCTCGCCGACAGGCGTTCGGAGCTCATACAGGAGTTGAACGAGCTCAGGCAACAGCAGAACCAGCTCGCCAAAAGTGTCGGTAGGGAACGCGACCCCGAGGCGCGCCAGCGCCTCATAGACGAGTCGCGCAGGACCAAGGAACTCATCCCGGAGAGGGAGGCGGAGCTTCAGGCGGTCGAGGGGCGGCTCCGGGAGGAGATGCTGCAGATACCGAACATGGCCCACCCCGACGCGCCCATCGGCAGGGATGACACGGAGAACGTCGAGATCCGGCGGAGCGGCGAGGTCCCTGCCTTCGGCTTCGAACCGAAGGACCACGTGGAGCTCGGCGAATCTCTGGGCATCATAGACTTCGAGGCCGGGACAAAGGTAGCGGGGAGCAAGTTCTACTTCTTGCGGGGGGACGCGGTCCTCCTGGAGCTCGGGCTCGTCCGGTACGCTTTGGACACGCTCATCGAGCACGGCTACGAGCCGGCGATCACGCCGGACCTGGCGCGCGACGAGGCCCTCATTGGGACGGGCTTCATGCCACGCGGACCGGAGACCCAGATCTACTCCGTAGAAAACTCCGACCTCTCGCTCATCGCTACCGCCGAGATACCCCTCGCGGGCTCGCTGGCCGGCGAGATCATCGACGGCGAGAGCCTCCCGATCCGGCTCGCCGGACTCTCCCACTGCTTTCGCACCGAGGCCGGCTCCCACGGCCGCGCGAGCCGCGGCCTCTACCGCGTCCACCAGTTCACCAAGGTCGAGATGTTCGCCTTCGCGGAGCCGGAACAGTCCGAGGCCCTGCACGAGGAGATGCTCGGCATCGAAGAGGAGATCTTCACGGGCCTCGGAATCCCGTACCGGGTCGTGGACATCTGCACCGGCGACCTCGGCGGCGCCGCCTATCGCAAGTACGACCTGGAAGCCTGGATGCCCGGCCGCAACGCCTACGGCGAGATCACCAGCACCTCCAACACCACCGACTACCAGGCGCGCCGGCTGCAGATCCGCTACCGCAGAGACAGCGGTCGCCCACAGCTCCTGCACACCCTGAACGGCACCGCCATAGCCGTAAGCCGCGCCCTCATTCCGATCCTGGAGAACTACCAGCAAGAAGACGGCTCCGTCCTCGTCCCCGAAGCGCTCGTCCCCTACGTCGGCAAGAAGAGACTCGAACCTGCCCAATAACGTCCCAACCTACACAGGCAGCCCAGCTTCTTCTACTTGACAACCTTCGCCTGCTCCGGCATTATATCGCCAATAGATATATCGTGAGGCGATACAAATGGGAGAGAGCGACACGAAGATGGTTGGAGAGGCGCGAGGACCTCGGGATCTATTACCGCTGACTCCGGCGGTCTTGAACATCTTGCTGGCCCTGGCGGATAGGGAGCGGCATGGGTACGGGATCATGCGGGAGGTCGAGGGGCGGAGCGGGGGAGAGGTACGGCTAGGCCCGGGGACGCTCTACGGTTCCATAAAACGCATGCTCGCCGATGGTCTCATCGAGGAGTCCGACGAGCGCCCCGACCCGGAGATGGACGACCAGCGCCGTCGCTATTACCGGATAACGGATTTGGGCCGGCGGGTGGCGGGCGCCGAGGCCGAGCGTCTGGCAAGCCTGGTCGACACGGCGCGAGAGAAAAAGCTCCTTCGCGGTCCGCGACAGAGACCGCTCTCCGAGGGGGCATGATGCCGGACACGGGGCCGAGCCAGGTGCCGTCATTTTCGGAGCGCGTTTACAAGGCGTTGCTCGTAGCTTACCCGAAGGAGTTTCGGCGGGCTTATGGGCTGCATATGGCGCAGGTATTCAAGGACCTGTGCCGAGAAGAGCAGCGGCGGAGTGGAGCATTCGGGCTTGCCAGCTTATGGGTTCACACCCTACTAGATCTAGCTGCGACTTCGTTCGTAGAGAGGAGCAAGGCGATGAGGTGGAAGTTCTTGATGCCCTTGGCGCTCGTCCTCGGGTTGCTGATAGCCCTCGTCGACTCGAGCCCCAACTGGGACGACACGGGTATTACTGCCGCGGCGGTATTCGGCAGTTGCGGGATTCTGGGCGCCATCCACCCGAGGAGAGCCTGGCAATGGGCCCTGGCCATAGGGTTGTGGATCCCGGCGCTGGGTATCGCGTTGCATCAGAACTACGAATCTTGGGCGGCTCTCGCAGTCGCGCTCGTGGGCGCTTACGCGGGAAAGCTGACGAGGTTCGCTCTTGCTGCCAGAGCCTGAGGTGCCGGATTTTCGCAGGTAGCGAGATCACGGCGACCGGATAGGACAAAGCGCGATGACTCGTCCAGAGAGGTACGAACGTGTACTGACCATCTCGGAGCGCGTCTACAAAACGCTGCTCAAGGCGTACCCGAAAGAGTTCCGGGACGAGTACGGGCCGCAAATGGTGCGGGATTTTCAGGACTTGTGTTGGGAAGAGTTGGAGCGTGGAGGTGTGGCCGGGTTTGGCCCTGGATCTTGCAACGACCGCGCTCGTGGAGAGGAGCAGTGGCCGAGCGAACGATGAGGAGGTAGTCATGAACGAACGCAGGCTGGCCGGAATTGGCTTCGTCTTTCTTTTGGCCCCTTTGTACTTCGTGTCTGCGTCGCTCTTGAAGTATGGGTTGGGGGTTGGGCTTTTGTTCGATCCTCTGGAGGCTTTCTTGTCTATCTCAGAGAGACGGGAGATCTTCAACCTGGTGTCGCCGGTCGTTTTCCTGGGTGGATTGGGTCTGGCGATGGCGCTCAACGCATACGCCGTCCTGCGGCCGAGCGTGGCAAGGGAAGATGATGCACTCGTGTGTACGGTAAGGATCAGGATGAAGTTCTGGAATACCGTGGTCGTCGCTGCTAGCTCTTTGTTGCTCTTTACGCTGGTGGGCTACGTCTTTCTGGAGAACTTCGCCGCTCGTTTTTAGGCAGCCGTTTTCGCGATTGCCAGGTCTTCGTCACGCGTCAGGCCCCTGGCGGAGATTACTTCGTCTCCGCGGACGCTATACTCTTCCCTGATCCAGGTTCGCATCGAGAGAGGAGCGCCGGATGGTCGAGGCGGTAGAGAAGCTTACGAAGAAGAGCGAAGACCCGAGCAAGTGGTATCTGCAGCTCGTCAGGATGGCGAAGCTAGCCGATTACGGGCCGGTGCGCGGCACGTTTGCGATACGTCCCTACGGGTTCGCGATCTGGGAGCGCATCCAGCGTGACCTCGACGATCGCTTCAAGGCTACCGGCCACCAGAACGCCTACTTCCCGCTTCTAATCCCCGAGAGCTACCTGAAAAAAGAAGCCGAGGTCGTCGAGGCCTTCGACCCGGAGCTGGCGTGGGTGACGGTTGGGGGGCGCGAGGAGCTCGAAGAGAGACTCGCCATCCGGCCGACCTCCGAGAGCATCATCTGCGACTTTTACCGCGACTGGATCCAGAGCTACCGCGACCTGCCCATCCTTATCAACCAGTGGTGCAACGTTATGCGCTGGGAGAAGGTCACGCGCCCCTTCCTGCGCACCGCGGAGTTCCTCTGGCAAGAGGGCCACACCGTTCACGCGACGGCCGAGGAGTCGCGCGAAGAAGCCCTGCGAATGCAGAGGGTCTACTACGACTGCTTCTACGAGGCGCTCGCCATACCGGTGATGGCCGGTGCGAAGAGCCCGTCGGAGCGGTTCCCCGGGGCGATAGAGACGTACACTTGCGAGGGGTTGATGGGAGACGGCAGGGCGCTGCAGGCGGCGACGAGCCACGACCTCGGACAGAACTTCTCGCGGGCCTTCGACATCACTTTCCTCGACGAGCAGCAGGAGAGGCAGTACGCGTACCAGACCTCGTGGGGCTTCTCCACGCGCAACATAGGCGGCCTTATACTGGTCCACGGCGACGACAGGGGCCTGAAGCTCCCCCCGAAGCTCGCGCCGACCGAAGCGGTGATAGTCCCGATCTGGCGCGGCCAGAACAAGGGCGAGGTGCGCCGCGAGGCCGAGAAGTTGTACGTCGAGTTGCAGACCGCGGGCTTCCGCATGGAGGTGGACCTCGACGAGGAACACTCGCCGGGTTGGAAGTTCAACGAGCACGAGCTTCGAGGCGTGCCGGTGCGGATCGAACTGGGGCCGAGGGATATCGAGAACGGGCAGGCGGTGCTCGTGCGCAGGGACGTAATCGGCAAAGAAGGGAAGGAATTCGTCTCGCGTACGGGTCTCTCCGAGCGGTTGCGGGCGTTGCTGGCCGAGATCCAGGAGGACATGCTGCACCAGGCTACCGAGTTCCGCGACGAGAACACCCGCCGGGCGGAGAGCTACGGGGAGTTCAAGGAGATCATCGAAGAGAAGCGCGGCTTCGTGCTCGCCCCCTGGGACGGCACCGAAGAGATCGAGCAGAAGATAAAGGAGGAGACGAAGGCCACGATCCGACTCCTACCCTTCGAGCGCGAGGAAGGCAAGGACCTCGTCAGCGGCAGGCCGGGCCAGACCGCCGTCTTCGCCCGAGCCTATTGACCTTCGGAGCTTGGAAATGAAGCTCCGAGAGCATGAAGAAGGGCGGGGCTCAACGCCCCGCCCCCTCGTGGCTGGTCTACTTCTTCGGCTGCTGGCTGCCTGGAGCGGTTCCGGTGGTGAAGGTCCAATACTTGGCTTGGGCTAGCGCGCTGCCCGACGCGTCCTTCGCCCCGGTGGTGACGGCCGCCAGGTAGTTGGTGTTGGCCACCAGCGGGTTCGTTGGATCTAAGGTTGCCGTGGTGCACGAGCTGTCGCAGCTTACGCTCGCGCTCACCGGCACCCACCTGTAGGTCCATACCCGTCGTATCTTTCCTTTCCTCTTCTTCTTTCTCAGGTACCAATACTTCTGGTAGAGCTGGACGGTAGAGGTGTTGATCGTGTTCGACATCATCGCCTCGGAGAAGGTGGCTGTGACGTTGGTCCCGAGCGATACCCCCGTCTGACCATTATTGATCTCTGCATAGGCATCTAAACCTCGTAGCCCGGCTGCCTGATACAACCACAGATGACGTGCACCTTGTGCCTCAAGCGCTCCTTGGCCTTGCGTAACTCGCTCCGTAGCTCCA